>NZ_JAVRBQ020000067.1:0-18521 GCF_034531215.2 Nostoc sp. ChiSLP03a | reverse complement strand
GGAATTGCGCCAACGGATTAAACATGAGTTAGCTCAAATGTCTTCCGAGTTAATCTCCTGTTTGACCTGTTATGATTTTATCCTTGAAGCTCTGTTCCATGAAGCTTTATTCTATGCATCTTCATAGAGAATTGGTATAAGCTTTTTGATGACATTCGCTCCAAATGTAAACTAGTAGCGAGTTTCCCTAAGATGGGAAAAAGTTATGGAAGGCTTATACCAAATCTGCGCGGTTTTGTTGTGGATGATTACATTATATTTTACTATCCAATGGAAGATGAATTAGTATTACTCGTGTTGCCAGTGGTTATCGAGATTTAGAATCTTTGTTTGTAGATTAATAATTAAACCGTAACTATGTTTTTGGTTTAGTACTTATCGCTCTATTCAGGCGTATAAAACTAACTTAATACAATACAAATACGAGACAGGTATATAAAAGCCAAGCATATATAATATTTTAAAATACTTTAATTATGGAATTAGCATGAAAATTCACATATTAAGTGATTTGCATCTTGAATTTAAACCCTTTAATACTCCTGATATAAATGCGGATATTGTTGTTTTAGCTGGAGATATTGATTTAAGAGAAAGAGGAATTAAATGGGCAATTCAAAACATTCCCAATAAACCAGTGATATATGTATTAGGTAATCATGAATACTATGGGAGTGCTTATCCAAGGCTTGTTGAGAAGTTGAAAGATTATTCATTAGGAACTAATATTCATGTTCTAGAGAATGATTTAGTTACCATTGAGGGTGTAAATTTTTTAGGTTGTACCTTATGGACTGATTTTAAACTGTTTGGTGAGCCACGTATGGCAGGTGTAGAAGCTAGTCAAGTCATGAACGATTACAAGAAAATTAGATTAAGTCCTCAATACTCAAAGTTAAGAACTATTGACACAGCCCTAATTTGGAAAAAATCAGTTAATTGGTTAAAAAATACATTATCTGGCTTGTCTGGTAAAAATGTAATTATCAGTCATCATGCTCCTAGTATAAAGTCTATACCTTTTCAATATAAAGAAGATATTTTAAGTGCTGCTTATGCTTCAAATCTTGATACTTTAGTTGAGGAGTCTGGAGCATTATTATGGATTCATGGCCACATTCACAATCAATTAGATTATCAAATAGGTTTGACTCGCGTTATTTGTAATCCGCGTGGTTATCCAGATGAACCAAATAATTACTTTAATCCAGGATTATCAGTGGATATTTAATAAATAGTTCGGGAGGCAGAAAAAACCCGCTTTTTACCTCAATACAGTTCAGTTAAAATGATGAAATTACTGAACCATTAGCTGGATAACAAAGGCTATATTCAGCATTCAAGGATATGGGTGCTATATAGTTATTGATTATGAATCAGCCTACAACAAAATCTTGGCAAGAAGTCCGCGCTGCTTTTCAACAAATCTGGGGTTATAAAGATTTCCGTCCACCACAAGGAGAAATTGTTAGCAGTTTATTAGCACAAAAAGATGCGCTGATTATTATGCCCACAGGTGGCGGGAAGTCGATTTGTTTTCAACTTCCTGCACTGCTACAAACAGGATTAACTTTGGTAGTTTCGCCCTTGGTGGCGTTGATGGAAAACCAAGTTCAGGAACTACGAGAAAGCCACCAAAAAGCAGCACTTTTGCATAGTGAATTATCTTCATCTCAACGCCGTGTAACTCTGCAAGCTTTAGAACGTCAACAGCTAAGATTACTGTACTTGTCACCCGAAACTTTGCTCAGTGCGCCAGTTTGGGAAAAATTATCTCACCCGCAATTGCAAATTAATGGCTTAATTTTAGAT
Source organism: Nostoc sp. ChiSLP03a (assembly GCF_034531215.2). Classification (NCBI taxonomy): domain Bacteria; kingdom Bacillati; phylum Cyanobacteriota; class Cyanophyceae; order Nostocales; family Nostocaceae; genus Nostoc; species Nostoc sp. ChiSLP03a. The sequence goes on along the minus strand of NZ_JAVRBQ020000067.1, from coordinate 16,709 downwards.
GAAGCTCATTGTTTAGTGCAGTGGGGTGATACTTTTCGCCCAGCTTATCGCAGATTAGGGGCGGTGCGTCCAGCATTGCTCAAATCAAAACCACCAGGAACAAAAATTAGCATCGCCGCTTTTACTGCTACTGCTGACCCCTGTGCTCAAAAAACTATTCAAACAGTTTTACAATTACAGCAACCAGAGATTTTCCGCTTGAATCCCTACCGTCCGAATTTGCATCCCAGCGTTCGCATCGCTTGGACACCACGAGGTAGAAAACAACAATTATTAAAGTTTATTCAAAATAGACCGCAACAATCGGGATTAGTTTATGTTCGCACTCGCAGAGATAGCGAAGATTTAGCTGAGTGGTTAGCAGAGATGGGTTTTGCTACAGCTAGTTATCATGCGGGATTGGGTGCAACCGAACGCCGTGAAGTAGAAGCAAGCTGGTTAAGTGATAAAATACCATTTGTGGTTTGTACCTGTGCGTTTGGCATGGGAATTAATAAATCAGATGTTCGCTGGGTAGCCCACTTTCACGCGCCACATTTGTTATCTGAATATGTGCAAGAAATTGGTCGCGCTGGAAGGGATGGGAAACCGGCAGAGGCGTTAACGTTGGTAAGTGAACCTACGGGGTGGTTAGATCCAGAGGATAAGCAAAGACAGGAGTTTTTTCAACAACAAATGCGATCGCAACAACAAATAGCGCAGCAATTTGTGAAAAAATTACCAAAACAGGGAGAAGTGAATGCAGTAACTCGACAATTTCCCGAAGGTGCAACGGCGCTAGCTTTACTCCATAGCAATGGACAGTTAAACTGGCTCGATCCTTTCCATTACACCATTGGGCAAAAAGCAGGAAATCAGCCACCGACGCAATTACACGCCGCTAAACAAATGCAGCAATATCTAACAACTAAGCAGTGTCGTTGGCAGTTTTTGTTAAATGCCTTTGGTTTTGATAAAGAAGCTGCTAACCTGCGTTGCGGACATTGCGACAATTGCCGCTAAACTGCCCTTGCTTGCGATCGCAGAAGAGTTTCTCGCCAAATACTTAGGTGGTAAATTTGAACCTTTGGCAGATATTCCCGGTCATTCAGGAATAGTTAAATAAAGTCTCAAAATGGTGGTTAGTGTAATTCACCGACCACCCTATGGACAAATTTGAGAAAAAGTAAGGTTTTTTGTAGCAGATTTTGTATAAACTATTACGAGTACTTGTTCTGCGGTTAGCTGTAATTCTGGGAAAATAGTAGAAGCGCTCGCAGTCATTGAATTATTCAATTCTAAATCGAAAATTAGTTAGTAGGAAAATATTAAAACAGCACCTACAATTCAGTAAACTTCATCATGAGTGCCAATATCAATTAGCAAAATTTCCTCTTCCCCAGATTCTATATTTTGCACGAAGTTAAAGACAATGCGACAATCATAGTCCACTGAACACGCCCAAGCTCCAGACAGTTTGCCTTTAAGTTTATGAGTCTGCAACAATGGATCAAATGGATCGGCGGTTAGTAGTGCTAACCGCTCTCCAATCCGCTCTTGTAATTCTGGCTGTCGTCGTACCAATCGCTTAAATGCTCGTTTAAACGATGATGCCAAAACTACAGTTATCACTTGCGTAACTCATCCATTATTTGAGTAACTGTACCACGGAACACTTTACCCGACTGGTATTCTGCTTGTGCTTGAGCGATATTAGCAGCAATTTCAGAACGCCGCCGTTCTGCCAACCGATGACTTATCAGATCGATTAATGTTTCTTGTTCATCTACTGATAAGTCTTCGATGCTTTCTAAAACTCGATCTAACCTGGAAACTGAAGTCATTATTTATTCTTACCTTGTTTGCAGTACATAACTATTACGTATGCCTAAAATTGCTGCAAAAACCGCAAATCACTAGCATACAACCGACGAATATCATCGATTTGATGTAACACCATTGCAAAGCGTTCTACACCAAAACCGGCAGCGAACCCTGTATAAACTTCTGGGTCATAACCCACAGACTTAAGTACATTTGGATCGACCATACCGCAGCCCATCACCTCTAGCCAGCGTCCATTCCACTGCAAATCTACTTCAGCCGAAGGTTCGGTAAACGGGAAATAACTGGCGCGGAAACGAATTGGTAAATCGCCAAATATTGCTTGCAAAAATACCTTAATTGTGCCTTTGAGGTCTGTAAAAGTTAGTCCCTCGTCAATAGCTAAAAGTTCGATTTGATGGAAAACTGCTGAGTGAGTGGCGTCTACATTATCTCGCCGATAAACTCGCCCTGGAGCCACGACCCGAATCGGTGGTTCTTCTCTTTCCATGTAACGAATTTGCACTGATGAGGTATGAGTCCGTAAAAGATTCCCATCTGGCAGATAGAAGGTATCCTGCATATCACGGGCGGGATGGTCAGGCGGGGTATTGAGAGCCTCGAAATTATAATAATCTGTTTCCATCTCTGGCCCTTGAGCCACGGTATAGCCCATACCGACAAAGATATCCAGCGCCCGATCGATAATTCCATTGAGAGGATGAATCCGACCTTGGGGGCTGTAAATTCCCGGCATAGTTACATCCAGAGTTTCCGCCTCTAGCAAAGCTTGAATTTGCGCGGCTTCTAAGGCAGCACGTTGCTGGTCTAGACTAGTTTGCAGAGATTCTTTGACTGTATTGGCGATCGCTCCAATTTTTGGTCGTTCCTCTGCACTCATCTGCCCCATACTTCGCAACAGCGCCCCCAGTTCCCCTTTTTTACCCAGATAGTTAACCCTGAGTTCCTCCAGACGTTCTAAGGTGTCGGCGGCTGCGATCGCTTTTTCTCCTTCTTGCCGCAGTGCTAAAAGTTGAGCTTCTAAATTGCTAGTCATTAGTTATTAGTCATTGGTCATTAGTCATTAGTCTATAGTCAAAAGCTGTGAACTGGTCGATAAATAAACTTACAGTCATAGCATTAACATCAGCTAAAGGTGAGGGTTGAAACCAAACCTCTGTTTATCAGTTATAGACGATTGGGCTAGTACAGCAATCGTGTAAATCCAGCTAACATCTTACTTAACCAGACTTAGAGATTGAGCAACTTGTCTTAAAAGTAGGCAAAATTTTGCCACACACTCTAGTGAGTATAAATATTTTTTTGCTGATTGTGACCTCAGACATTGACAAATGGCTAATAACAAATAACTAATAACTAATGATCGATGACTAATGACCAATGACCAATGACCAATGACTAATGACCATGAAATTACTAATTAGCAACGACGACGGCGTTTCTGCCTTGGGGATTCGTACCCTAGCCAACTATTTGGCAGAGGCTGGTCATGATGTGAGTGTAGTTTGCCCAGATCGAGAGCGATCGGCAACTGGACACGGGTTAACTTTACACCAACCGATTCGCGCCGAAATTGTTGAAGAGATTTTTCATCCTGCTGTCAAAGCTTGGGCTTGTGATGGTACGCCTTCAGATTGCGTCAAATTGGCGCTGTGGGCTTTGCTGGAAACTCCGCCGGATTTGGTTCTCTCTGGTATTAATCAAGGTGCGAATTTGGGAACGGAAATTCTGTATTCTGGCACTGTTTCTGCGGCAATGGAAGGTCTAATTGAAGGCATTCCCAGCGTAGCGCTGAGTCTGATGAGTCACACATCTAAAGACTTTCAAGCTGCTGCTAAGTTTGCCACAGTTCTCGTAGACCAGTTAGCCCAAAAACCGCTGCCAGATTTAATGTTGCTCAACGTCAATATTCCTGCGGTCAAATGGGAAGAAATTGCCGGAGTTGCTCTCACCCGTCAAGGTCTACGGCATTACATTGATGTGTTTAATAAACGAGTCGATCCTCGTGGAAAAACCTACTACTGGTTAACTGGAGAGGTAATTGAGGATGTAGAACCCCCAAGCGGATTAAATCTGCCTCAAAATGTACCTACAGATGTGGAAGTTGTACGTAAAAATTACATCAGTATTACTCCGTTGCAATACAATCTTACTTACGCAACTGGATTAGATAAATTATCAGATTGGGAATTCAATTTTCCTGGAATCATTTGATCGATCGGGACAAAAATGGGGTTATTCAAATGCATCACGGAAAAATGTAGGCTATAACGTAGGGGCAATCTTGAAATAACCGATACACATTCAACCCAAAACCTAGAAAATTTTAACTGACTACTTCATTCACATTTACACAATCAGCCAGAAACAGGATATGCTGTTTTACCAAGAAATCTTCCCTCTAGCAAAATCAGTGACACAGCATAAACTTAGACAAAATAAGTAACAATTCTTTCATTTATCGCCCGCTCAGTCCAGTAAGCAACACCCATGTCGAGGATAGAGAATCAATTTACCGTACAATTTTGGGGCGTTCGCGGCAGCATCCCCAGCCCAGGGCCACACACTGTTCGTTACGGCGGTAATACCCCTTGCATATCAATGCAAACGGGCGATAAACGCTTAGTTTTCGATGCTGGCACGGGACTACATGTTTTGGGGCAATCTCTGTTGCGCCAAATGCCGTTAGAAGCTCACATATTTTTTACCCACTCTCACTGGGATCATATGCAAGGTTTTCCCTTCTTTACGCCAGGGTTTGTAAAGGGGAATGACTTTCATATTTACGGCGCGATCGCACCTGATGGTTCTACCATAGAACAGCGCCTCAACGATCAAATGTTGCACCCGAACTTTCCCGTACCCTTGCAGATTATGCAAGCCAATTTAAATTTCTACGACATTCGACCGGGGCAACCAATCCACATTGATGACCTTACCGTAGAAACGGCACCTTTAAATCATCCAGGTGAAGCTGTAGGATACCGCGTCAACTGGCGTGGTGGTGCAGCTACTTACATCACTGATACCGAACATTTTCCCGATCGACTCGATGACAATGTGTTGTGGTTAGCTCGTAATGCTGACATTCTGGTTTACGATTCTACCTACACAGACGAGGAATACCACTCGCCAAAATCCCCGAAAATTGGCTGGGGGCATTCTACTTGGCAAGAAGCTGTAAAAGTGGCACAAGCCGCTAACGTCAAAACTCTGGTGATTTACCACCACGACCCGGCACACGATGACGACTTTTTGGATAATGTAGGCAAAGAAGCCGCTGAAAAATTTCCTGGTGCGATTATGGCACGGGAAGGATTGGTACTTCAGGTTCCGACCTCAGTTGTCTTATCAGAATCTTTTCCTGTTAGCAAGTTTTCTACCTAAAGATTGCGATCGGAGGAATTGGAGATTTTAGATTAGATTGGTGATCAGAGGCTTTCAGCGCCAGAGCGTCCCTGTTGGCTGTACGGTGAGACAGCGCTGCCCAGAATTGTCACGCCGACCACAAGATTAGGGCGACAACAGGAAGACACACTGGTCATTGGTCGTTGGTCATTGGTTATTGGTCATTGATCATTGGTCATTGGTCGTTGGTTATTTACAAATGACAAAAGACAAAGGACAAATGACAAATGACAAATTGGTACTACAAAAGCTGTCCTCCTGAAGGCGGTTTACCATAGGGTAGCTTCCTGCTGAGAGCTAAAATAAACCTAAAATCTCAGAATCCAAGTGCTAAATTTGTCTAAAAATGGGTGTTCTGTGCGGGTTGCTTTTTCTAGCGTTGGGCTACTAACGCCGACTGCTGTTGCCCTTGGCAAGTTTGATGGCGTTCATCTTGGTCATCAAAGGGTAATTCAACCAGTCTTGCACACTGGTGGTCACTTGTCAGGAGCTAGTAGTCCGCACTCAAAGGGAAATCAACTGACAAATCAAGAATATACCTATTCAACTGTTGTCACCTTTGACCCCCATCCACAGGAGTTCTTTACAGGGCAACCCCGGACATTGTTAACGCCACTGGATGAAAAAGTCCAACAATTGCGAGCGCTTGGGGTAGAACAACTGGTATTACTACCCTTTGACAAAGAATTGTCTGCGTTGACCCCCGAAGAATTTGTCGAAAAAATTCTCGTGCAACAACTGCGATGCCAACGAATTAGCATCGGGCAGGATTTTTGTTTTGGCGAAAAGCGCAGTGGTACTGCTCAAGATTTGCAATTACTCGCCGCCAAGCACAATATTCCCGTTACCATCGTTCCCTTACAAACTTATACAGGTGATTCGTCCACCCAAACCAGTTGCGTCAGTACTACTCCGACTCAAGATGCCCGTATTAGCACTTCATTGATCCGCCAAAACCTTGAGCAGGGAGACATCAAAAACGCAAATCTGTTATTAGGACGCCCTTACACCCTCCTTGGTGATGTCGTTCAAGGTCAACAATTGGGCAGAACAATTGGCTTTCCCACCGCTAACCTCCAACTACCAAAAGAAAAGTTTTTGCCCCGTCAAGGAGTCTACGCTGTCCGTGTTTTCACTCTTGGTGAAACATCTGATACTGTTCCTAGTGAAAACTTGGGCGTCATGAATATCGGTAATCGTCCAACTGTAAACGGTACTTATTCATCTGCGGAAGTACATTTATTCGATTGGTCTGGTGATTTGTATGGCAAAAAACTGGTTGTGCAACTAGTTAAATTTTTGCGCCCCGAACAAAAATTTCCTTCTCTCGAAGCCCTGAAAACACAAATTCAACTTGACTGCGTTGTTGCTAGAGAAGTTTTGAGTGCTGGAGCGGAAAGTTAAAAGTTAGGAGTTAAGAGTTAGGAGTTTGGAGTCATTCAATTTTGGATTTTAGATTTTAGATTTTTACTTCAATCCCAAATCCAAAATTCAAAATCTAAAATTGGCAGAGTTACGAGTTCTAAGTGGGAACAATGTATTTAGGAAAATTGAGCATTGGGCATTAGGGAAGAATTCTTATAACTCCTAACTCCTAACTCCCAACTCCCCATTACACACTCCTCACTCCCCACAACGCATGAGAAAAAAAATCGACGCTTTAACAAAAAATCTGGCTCTTACCATCGTTGGCAAAGCTGAGGCAATACGCTTAGTGCTAGTAGCATTGCTAGGTGGTGGCCATGCTCTCTTAGAAGATGTTCCTGGTGTTGGTAAAACCCTACTCGCTAAATCCTTAGCTCGCTCGCTGGATGGCAAGTTTCAACGGCTACAATGCACTCCCGATTTACTGCCAACTGATATTACCGGCACCAATATCTGGAACCCAAAAAGCGGCGAATTTACTTTTTTGCCTGGGCCAGTCTTTACTAATGTGCTATTGGCTGATGAAATTAACCGCGCCACACCCCGCACTCAGTCAGCTTTATTGGAAGTGATGGAGGAACATCAAGTAACAGTTGATGGTGTCTCTCGTGCAGTTCCTCAGCCCTTCTTTGTAATTGCTACTCAAAACCCTATCGAGTATCAAGGTACTTTTCCTCTGCCAGAAGCGCAAATGGATCGGTTTATGTTGTCGCTGAGTTTGGGCTATCCTTCTGAGGCAGAAGAACTCCTGATGCTACAAAATCTCCAAAATGGTGTCAAAGTTGCTAATTTGCAGCCTTGTATTACCTTGGCAGAAGTGCAGGAATTGCGTTATCTCTGCTCTCAAGTAAAAGTAGCAACTTCCTTGCAACAATACATTCTCGAATTGGTACGGGCAACACGTCAAGACGAGGAAATCGCCCTTGGTGTCAGTCCCCGTGGCACATTAGCATTACAACGGGCTGCTCAAGCCTTAGCTTTTCTATTAGGGCGTGATTATGCCATTCCCGATGATGTGAAATTTCTTGTCCCTTATGTTCTGTGCCATCGACTTATTCCTAGAGGAGGGCGCAATTCAAGAACTGTTGTTGAGCGATTATTGCGATCGGTTTCTATTCCTTAATAAGCTGTTCTACATTTAACTTGCATATATTGGGCGCGAGACGCCTACCTTACAATAAATGTACAATTTAAGATTATGCAAACTAGATGTAGTTTAGCTTCCAAGGGTTAATCTAAATTTTAGATTTTTGATACTGCTTCAATTGGTGCGTGTTGATATTACCTATTTTAGTACTGCGAATGCTGTAGGAGCTACTCATTATGCAATGTATATACACTATGTACTTACATTTTAGCGGTTTTTGGAGAGGATTTATGAGACTTTGGGAAATGCGTAGGCGTAGCCCGTCGTAGCGAAAAGTGTATCGCGTCGTTTCCGCCGATCTGAACTTTTCAAGACAGACATCGCTTTTGACAACCATCAAAAAAATGATTACCTAAGCTCATGTCTTTTTTCTGCTAAATATGATGCTTTAATTAATACTAAATTTATTTGAATTGTCTGCTCTATTCATACCTATTTTTGACTCTCAAGCTATATATTGCAAGAAAAATATATTTTTAATGATTGAAGTATAAACAATATATTTTTGTAAAAAAAATACATCTTAATAACAAAAATTATCGATTTATCTTAAGTAATAAAGTACGAAAAAGTGTATTTATAATAGGCAATTATTACAAATAATTACCGATTCAATATCTTCAATTATAAGTTGTAAGCAGATATGGTACTAAATAGATATACTAGCTAAAAACAATCAAATTCACAAAATATTCTACCAAAAATTCATAACTTACTGGCAGTTGTTGAACAGGAAAAAAGCTATAAGTTAACACGTTTTCTTGTTTAATAAGGAAATATCAAAATCAGCCTGTCAAAATGCAGTTACTATCAACAATTAAGCTTGTGCTGAAATACTGCGGACAGTTTGATAAATGTTCAGTAATTAATGACCGTGTAACAATTTCAGAATCGTATAAGTACTAAAAGTAAAGGAGCTACTATGCTGGACAAACGTGACTATACACTCATAATCGACCAAAGTGGCAGTATGTGGACAAAGGATGAGGATAAAATTAAAATCCAAAATGAACAAAAGCTTCAAAGTCGATGGGAATTAATAAAAGAGTCTACCATTGCTTTCGCTAGTAAATGCGAACAATTAGATCCAGACGGTATTACTGTTTATACATTTAATAACACTTTTAAACGTTTTGAAAACGTTACTGCTGATAAGGTTATTGAAATATTTGAAGATGAAGAACCCTTTGGAAATACAAATCTGGCAGCAGTTTTACAAAATGCATTAGATAATTATTTTCAGCGAAAGGCAAACGGAAAAACTCAGCCTAATGGAGAAATTATATTAGTTGTTACTGATGGAGAAGCCGATGATCGAAACGCAGTTGTTAAAACCATAGTTGAAGCTACTCATAAAATAGATGGAGATAGAAAAGAATTGGGTATCTCTTTTATTCAAATTGGAAATGATAAAAAGGCAACTGAGTTTCTTAAAATTTTAGATGATGACCTTAAAGAATCTTTAGGAGCAAAAATTGATATTGTAGACACACTCACTTTTGAAGAAATCAACCAGAAATGTTTAAAAATGAAAGATGTTTTACTACGAGCTATCACGGACTAGACTACAAAGTTAACTATAAGGATTGCAATTATGCCAGAAGAAAATAAAGACAGTATGCTGAATGAATTTTTGCCTAAAGTAAATGGGAAAAGTTCTGTACCTCAAAGGTTGGATGATCCAAATACAAATGGTTTGGATACACAGATTGATGAGCCTCAACCGATTAATGAATCTGGTAATGCAATAAGTAAACGTATTGCAGATATTATTCAGAAGCGTCAAGACTTTGCAAATCAAGTTAAACCAGTCTATAAACATTTGTCTGAGCTTCGTGAAAAAATTGTTAGTTTAAAACAGCGTCGTAATGAACTTGTACAGAAAATTGGTTCTACTGACGTAGATAAAAAACTCACAGAAATTAATTTTGATATTTTGGAGGAGAGAATAGACCAAGATATTAAAGAACTAGACAAACTGATTCAAAGATTTTCCCGTATAACCCTGAACATTGGTGTCGTGGGAACAATGGGTCAAGGTAAGAGTGAATTGCTTAAAAGCTTAAGTGGTCTGACCAACGATGAACTTCCTGCATGGAAGGGAAAAGCTTGCACCGCAGTTCGTAGCAAAGTTTTTCATCACGATGGTGAGACTAAAGCAATAGTTAAATTTCATTCGGAAACTACGTTTATTAAGGAAGTAATCGGAGAGTACTATCGTGAATTAAATTTAGGTAATATCCCTACTTTGGATGATTTTGGAAGTAAACCTTTACCTTCTTTGCCTACAGCTAAGAGTGCAACACATCAAGAGATGTACAATCGTCTCCAAAATGACTACCATTTAACATTTAGACACTATCACAATTCGCTTAAAACAGGTTCACCTCGCGAGAAAATAATTACAAAGAAAGAGGATATTTCAAAATATGTAGCTCAAAAGCGGGATGAAAAAAAGAACCTTATTAATGTTGAGCATTTAGCAGTTCAAGAAGTTGAAATTCGTTGTCGATTTCCAAAAATTGAGGTAAACAGATTAGGACTTGTCGATGTGCCTGGATTAGGTGATACAAGAGTAGCTGATGAAAAACTTATATTAAAGACTTTAGAACAGGAAGTTGATATAGTTTTATTCGTTCGCAAACCTGATGTTGATCGTTACCAATGGGACAAACATGATTTCAATCTTTATGATATAGCGAATGAAGCTTTAGATAACTTGGCTAGCCGAGCTTTTATGGTTCTTAATTATCGGAAGTATGGTAATGAAGATAACCTTAGTGCTTGCGAAGATTTAAAGAACGATACTCAGAGTATTATAATTGCAGAGCAACCGATTATAGCTGATTGTTCGGATCGGAATGAAACAAATAAGGTTCTTACTAAAATTCTTGAATATTTAGATAAAAATATTCTTGAAATAGAAGAACAATATGCTCGTTCTCGTCAGAATAACGTATTGCAAACTTATAGCTATATAAACATCGAGCTAGAGAAAGGGCAAAAAGCTTTAAATTCCTACGTTGGCAAATCTCAACAATTTGAGAGCAATTTTGAAAAGACTATAAATGCTCTTTCGACAGGACTCATTGATCTACTGGAAAATCTTTGGGAAAACCATGAGGAAATTGACGTTGAATTTCAGAAGGTTATTGATGATTCAATACAGAAATGTAACAGCGATCCAGGCATTCCTGATGCAGAACAAATTACAGAACTTATGCGTCACCCGAGATATAAAAATCTGAATGTTGTTCATCGTGTTCTTGCTGCTGAATTGAGATCGCACCTGTCACAAAACTTTTTGTCACTAGATCAAGGACTAAAAGATGCTTCCGATCAACTCAAAATTTCAATCGCAAACACCCTAATTACTAAGGGAGGTTTAGGTGAATTAGCGAAATCACTTGATGTTAACGGTATTAAGTTTCTAGAAGAAATGAGCAAGATGCTGAATGAACATCAAAATAAGCTTGAAGTTGGTTTCAAGACCCTTTTAGAGTTCAAAATGTCTTACGGGGCGCTAATTCTAGAGTCAATCCGTAGAGAACTTGAGCAAGTTCTTGGAGGTGTTAGAGCTAATTCACAAACTCAATCTTCTAGAGAAGAAGTTATACAGTCTGGAACTGAAGCTATAAAAAATGTTGCTGTAGATGTTGCTGTCTCTGTTACTCAAGCTCAGTTGGGATTATCAGATTCTATTGTTGGTGAGGTTGTAGACGTAGTTAGTAATGTTGTAAACGCTGGGGCAAATGACTTCAAGATTACTGATGCAGCTTCAGTAAAGAGCGATCTCGAACGGCTTCATACAGAAGCGGTTGAAAGATGTCGAGCAACTTTAGAAGAATGGAAAAAAACTCCTAGTCGCGTGCGATATTACATGGCAGAGGAGTTCATTGATCGCGTTCTTTACGACAAAGGTATGGAGAGAGAATGGAGGCTTTTTTTATCTGATCCTGACATAACTTCTAAGGTATGGATTGAATTTAAACAGATAGAAGAACGTAAGCAAATACAAGTAGATTGGATAAGTGCGGTTAAAAATGTTAAAGAATTTAATCAGCGTCAGCGATTAGTTTTTGTTTAAAAAAATATAATTTCTAATTCAGAATATTAAATGAAACAATCAGGTTCGGATAATTGTGTTGGTTCCAGAACAAGCAGAAGCAGAAGAGGTTGACCCTGATGATACACCCGTTGAGGAGATTAAAGCTAGTTTGAGGAGAGCCTTACAGCAAGCAAAAACAGGGCAGCACTTACCACTATCTCAAATGTTGGAGAGAATTGATGCCGAATGAACAGCTATCGGTATTAATCGATTTAACTCCTCAATATAAATAAAACTTGTGTGACCTTTCAAAAAGATTTCGCAATATTCACTCTGATGTTCAACCGATTATAGAGCAATTACAGCAAGGCAATTTTGTCGGTGATGCCTACGGCGGGCTATGCCCTACGCATTGCGGGCATTGGTGAGGAGTATGTTGTTTATAAGGTGATAGTTCGTAACAGTAGTATCCAAAAAGGTAAGAGTGCTGGATACCGATTGATTTATCAAGTTGAGTCACCTGCAAGTATTTTGCTACTAACGATTTATTCCAAATCTGTCCGAGAAGATATTGGTGCAAATGAAATCCGAGATATTGTGGCTGATTTTTATAGTGAGTCAGGTTAAAACTACTAGAATACTTTTCCTTGCATAGTCAGTGGTGTGCCGAATAGATATTTATATTACTGTTGTCAATATAAAAGATGTGTTGCTGACAAAACTATTTACACAAAATTTGAAACACTGTCAATACTGCGTAAGTCTTATGATTAGCACAAGCGCCACTTTTAAATATTTGGGAATGTGAGGAATGTCAATTTTTGTTAAGCGCAAAATCCGCGATGCCTACGGCGGGCTACGCCAACGCCAAGCGCTACAGCCAAGCGCCGAACGTGAGTTCAAACGCCAATTTTTCGGTTTACTTCTGGTAATTATAACGTGGAGTTTAGCTATGGGCTGGCTTCTAGCTTTGGCAACTAACGCCCAAAGTGCGACTCCTCCCGCGGAAATTGGCACTGTTGATGTAGTACCTGCACAATACCAATTGGGGCAAGAACTTTATTTAGAAAACTGCTCCAAATGTCACATTGCCATACCGCCAGCCGTTTTACCTACCCAAACTTGGAAAAATATCCTGCAAGACTCGCAGCACTACGGCGCACAACTCCAGCCTTTAGTCGATCCGCAACGCATCTTGGTGTGGAAATATCTTTCGACTTTCTCCCGCGTGCAGCTAGACGACGAAGAAACACCATATCGCCTCAACAATTCGCGTTATTTCAAAGCTTTGCATCCAGGAGTTGAATTATCACGTCCCGTCCAGATTGGCAGCTGTGTCAGCTGTCATCCCAGTGCTAATGATTACAATTTCCGCCGCCTGACAGCAGAATGGAAGTGAGGAGTGAGGAGTGAGGAGTTGAAAAATTCATAACTTATAACTCATAACTCCTAACTCTTAACTCCTAACTCTATTCCCCCACACCCTCTCTGGCCCCATCTGGGGGCAAAATGATACTATGAAGAAAGAGTAAATATAAGATAAGAGTTCAAACCAATCAGTTTATTAAATGATTGGCTAGTTTTTATCCTGCTTTTGAGGTAATTCTCATTTCACACCCATCCACGACCAAGACGTTTGGGCTGGGTTAAATGTTTATAATCAATGCCGACCCTTTAATTCCCATCCCCTTTGATTCAGTTCTATAACCTGCCATGCTAAAACTTTTGTTGGGCGACCCCAACGCTCGTAAGCTTAAAAAATACCAACCTTCTGTTACTGAAATTAACCTTTTAGAGGAAGAAATTAAGGTTCTTTCCGATGATGAGTTAAAAGGTAAAACCGTCGAATTTAAACAACGGCTCGCTAAAGGCGAAACCCTAGATGACATATTGCCAGAAGCTTACGCCGTTGTTCGGGAAGCAGCACGGCGAGTATTAGGCTTGCGGCATTTTGATGTCCAACTCCTTGGTGGTATTATTTTGCACGTGGGGCAAATTGCCGAGATGAAAACTGGTGAAGGTAAAACACTAGTCGCCACCTTGCCAAGCTACTTAAACGCCCTTACTGGTAAAGGTGTACACGTCATCACCGTAAACGATTACCTAGCTCGTCGGGACGCTGAATGGATGGGACAGGTGCATCGCTTCTTGGGGCTGAGTGTGGGGCTAATTCAGTCAAGCATGACTCCTAATGAACGCCAGAAAAACTACGATTGCGATATCACTTATGTTACCAACAGCGAGGTCGGCTTCGACTATCTGCGGGATAACATGGCGACATCAATGGCAGATGTGGTACAACGCCCGTTTAATTATTGCGTAATTGACGAGGTGGACTCGATTTTAGTTGATGAGGCGCGGACACCACTGATTATTTCTGGGCAGGTGGAAAGGCCTACAGAAAAATATCTGCAAGCTGCTGAAATAGCATTCACACTCAAAAAAGACGAGCATTACGATGTGGATGAAAAAGCTCGCAACGTTCTATTGACAGATGAAGGGTTTGCCGAATCGGAAAATCTTTTGGGAGTTACAGATTTATTTGACCCAGAAGATCCTTGGGCGCACTTCATTTTCAATGCAATTAAAGCCAAGGAACTTTTCCTTAAAGATGTAAATTACATCGTCCGCAATGGTGAAGTAGTAATTGTGGATGAATTTACTGGTCGGGTGCTAGCCGGACGGCGTTGGAGCGATGGATTACACCAGGCGATTGAAGCGAAAGAACGCGTAGAGATTCAGCCAGAAACTCAAACTCTCGCGACAATTACATACCAAAATATGTTCTTGCTGTATCCAAAACTCGGTGGAATGACAGGAACGGCAAAAACCGAAGAACCAGAATTTGAAAAAATTTATAAACTTGAAGTTGCGGTAATTCCTACTAACCGCGATCGCAGACGCGAAGATTTGTCTGATATGGTGTTTAAGACAGAAGCAGGTAAGTGGGGAGCGATCGCCGGAGAATGTGCCGAAATGCACCAACTTGGCAGACCTGTATTAGTAGGAACCACTAGTGTAGAAAAATCCGAACTTCTCAGCCGCCTATTGAAGGATTTGAAGATTCCTCACGAATTACTCAACGCCAGACCGGAAAACGTCGAGCGTGAGGCGGAAATCGTCGCCCAAGCTGGACGAAAAGGTGCTGTTACCATTGCTACTAACATGGCTGGTAGAGGTACAGACATCATTTTGGGTGGCAACTCCGAATACATGGCACGTCTGAAGCTGCGGGAATACTTCATGCCCCGAATCGTCATGCCAGAAGATGAAGACGCCTTTGGCGTGCAAAGAGCAGCCGGATTGCCTACAGGACATGGTGGTGGTCAAGGCTTTGTCCCTGGTAAAAAAGTCAAAACTTGGCGGGCTTCGCCAGAAATTTTCCCGACTCAATTGACAAAAGAAACAGAAAAACTACTCAAAGATGCAGTAGAAATTGCGGTGCGTGAGTACGGGGAACGCAGTTTACCAGAATTGGAAGCTGAAGACAAGGTAGCTGTAGCCGCAGAAAAAGCCCCCATTGATGACCCTGTAATTCAGAAATTGCGGGAAGCTTATAATCGCGTCAAACAGGAATACGAACAATTTACTACCCGCGAACATGAAGAGGTAGTGGGTATCGGCGGTTTGCACGTCATTGGTACAGAACGCCACGAATCGCGCCGGATTGACAATCAGTTGCGCGGACGTGCAGGAAGACAAGGCGACCCTGGAACCACGAGATTCTTCCTCAGTTTAGAGGATAACCTACTGCGGATTTTTGGTGGCGATCGCGTCGCTGGGTTAATGAATGCCTTCCAAGTGGAAGAAGATATGCCCATCGAATCTGGGATGCTTACCCGGAGTTTGGAAGGCGCACAGAAAAAAGTTGAAACCTACTACTACGACATTCGGAAGCAGGTATTTGAGTATGACGAGGTGATGAATAATCAACGTCGTGCTATTTATGCCGAACGCCGGCGAGTGCTAGAAGGTCAAGATTTGAAAGAACAGGTGATTAAATACGCTGAAAAAACGATGGATGACATCGTTGACTTCTACATCAATATAGACTTGCCCTCGGAAGAGTGGGAGTTAGAAAAGTTGGTTGAGAAAGTCAAAGAATTTGTCTATCTGCTAGCTGATTTACAAGCGAGTCAATTAGAAGATATTACAGTCAGCGAGATTAAAGCCTTCCTCCATGAACAGGTACGAATTGCTTACGACCTCAAAGAAGCGCAGATTGACCAAGTTCAACCCGGACTTATGCGCCAAGCGGAACGCTTCTTTATCTTGCAACGCATTGATACCTTGTGGCGCGAACACCTGCAACAAATGGATGCCTTGCGCGAATCGGTGGGATTACGTGGTTATGGGCAAAAAGACCCGCTAATTGAATACAAGAGCGAGGGGTATGAATTGTTCTTGGATATGATGGTTAACATCCGCCGAGACGTTGTTTACTCGTTGTTCATGTTCCAGCCACAGCCCCAACCGGTAGTGCAGGCTTCGTCTGAGATGGTGTAGTAAGGAATATATTACGCAGAGACGCAAAGGAGCAAAGAGTGCTTTTGCGTCTTTGTGTTTTAAAGCATCTCTCAAAAATATTTTGTTTTCAGGAGTTTGCTGAAACGGGTAAGCTGATACTACCAAGTCTTCAGGGTAAGCAAATGGGGCAAGTAATAGTTACCCTTACTATCACAAATCGAATCGATCGAGTTCTGGCAGAACGAGGTTTTACAGCACTTTCGAGGTTTGTGAGGTACATTAAATAATAGTGTATTAAGAACTACAATGAAACCGTACTCAATCGATTTGCGTTCAAAAATAGTAAATGCGTATGAAAGAGGTGATACTTCGGTCAGAAAAGTAGCCGTT
>NZ_JAVRBQ020000066.1:0-13100 GCF_034531215.2 Nostoc sp. ChiSLP03a | reverse complement strand
CATAATCGAATAGTGTTACGACTAATGTTAAATATACGGCTTGCTTCAGTAATTTTTAAGCCATCAAGCAAGATTGCTTGGATCACTTTTTGCCGGAGGTCATAACTATAAGGTTTGGGCATCAGTTTCCCAGAGGTTCTGCTGGAGCTTTCATCAAGGTCTACTTCCAGTTTATCGCTTAACCGCCTTGGCGGTTGCTATAAAAGCTGCTTTTGCTTGCGGAAAACACCAAAATGAGTAAGTAAAAGCTCATTTTGCTTGCGGAAAACACCAAAATGAATAAGTAAAAGCTGCTTTTGAATAAGTAAAAGCTTATTTTGCTTGCGGAAAACACCAAAATGAGTAAGCAAACTGGGGTTTGAATAAGTAAAAGCTGCTTTTGAGTAAGTAATATGCCTTTTTACTTTCTCAAAACACCAAAATCAATATCTGAATTACACAAATGAGAATTAATTTAAAGATATTGAGAAAGCATTCAGGCATTTTGCTTGCACAAAAGACTAAAATCAATGCGCGAACTACTGAAATGAAAAAGCAAAGTAGCTGTGATTGACTAATCGCCAAGTATATTTGCTGAAATGTTACCTTTGCATCATCATTTTTGCAGTTTCACAAAAACCTTATCGCCTTTAATCTTAACTGGATATGACTGAAGCGAAATATCAGGTGCAGTTAAGCATTCACCTGTCTCTAATTTGTATTGGAATCCATGAGCAGGACAGGTAATGATACCATTTTCAACTTCACCCTTTTCTAAGGGAGATCCAAGATGAGCGCAACTATTACGGTAGCATTTTACTGTAGCACCTTGATGATGTAAAATAAGTGAAGTACCAGCAAGTTGTACTGCCACTACACTAAATTCAGGAACTTCATCAAGAGTCGCTACTTTCATCCAACTACAAGTTATTTTTGCAGAGAATGGACTGATTAAACTAGAATTAGCGTTGTTAATAGTAGAACTGTTATTAACTGCCACTACTTTAGTAATTTCGGGACAATGGTTTTTGATTGCTTGTTCTACTCCCTGAGATAAAGTTAAAGTAGAAGTCGGACAACTGCTGCAAGTTCCGATTAATTTGACTTCTACTGTATCTGGTGGCTTAATTGCCACTAATTCTACATCACCGTTATGGCTTTTTAAGGCTGGGCGAACTTCTTCAAGGGCTGTCTGAATGCGTTGTGAAAGTGGAGGTTTTGGTGGTTTGACTAGTTCGTGATACAGTAGCACTGCATACACTAATTCATCTGCAACAGCATGGCGCAAAGCTGGCATTGATTCTTCTTTCAGGCTTTTAATCAAGCTAGTCAATGCAGCTTTATGCAAAGCTTCAATTGCCCTTTTTAAACCCACCGCTACACACCGTTGGCTTTCATCCCACTCGGATATGATTGCCTCAAAACGATTAATTTCCTGAACTAATTCTTCAAGATTTGTCATTTGTTATTTGTCATTTGTCATTGGGCATTGGGTATTGGTTATTTATCAATGACAAATTACTTCATTTTGAAGTCTTTGAGGAGAAATGGCATAATCATGCCCGTTACTAAGCTAGATAATATTATTGGTAGGTATAAGGGAATTGGGGCTTGTGCGAGTAACACTAGCAGTAAGAAACCTACAGCAATACCAATAGTAGTTTGCTTGACAAAATACACTGGATCGCGTAATAGCTTTCCTTTAAAAAATAACTTGGCTGAAAACCAACCTATCTCTAACATGTTTTCTCCTAATAATTTGTCAATAAATTTAAAGCAGCAAGTCCTAAGAGGATGGCGGGAATTACACCCGCAGGGGCAAATAATGCACCAAGCATTGCTGAAAACTGATAGCCGATATCTTTCCCGGCTAAAAGCATTCCACCAATTGCACCGCCGACCATAGATAAGGCGGCTGCTATGATTAACCACACGAGTTCTGTTGCTATGTTTAGATCGCCATCTGCTAAACTTGTGAGGAAATTTATCAGATTTTGCGTTGTTAAAATATCTCTCATGCTGTTTTTTTACTCATTGTTAAAGTGAAGAGTGACGAGTTCAATCTAGCGAGTTTTGTTTTTATGCAATACACTTTGACCTCTCTCCAAACCTCTCTCCTAAAAGGAGAGAGGCTTTGAATCTTACTCCTCTTCCCTTGTAGGGAAGGGGCTGGGGGTTAGGTCTGTATTGAACTAAACACAGAAGTGCTATAGAACTATAATTCATCACTCCTAACTCTTCATTTCTGCTTCTACATCTTGTAATGCTTGGACTACTACCTCTGCTTGTGCCATTTGTTGGTGTTCCGTAAATATTTCTAAAGCGTCTTGATAGTAAACACGCGCTTGCAAAAGATTGTTAGGATTACCAGCTTCTGGTTTTTCGGGGTCGTCTGGTAAGTTGAATAGGGCGTTAGCTTTGTTTGAAATTGTGTTAGCGTACTCTAGAGGTGTATCTTTGATGTTACGCACTTTTAACGCTTCGTCGTAAGCTGCGATCGCTCTTAAATTATTCTCCACAGGATGGGAACTCACTAAATATTGCAATGCATTACCTAAATTGTTTTGCAACATCGCATATTCTCTAGGATGGTCAATTAAATTAATATGCTTTAATGCCACCTCAAATGATTGCACAGCTAATCCTTGACGCAAGTATTCCCGTTCTGATGCTAGGGGCATAGAAAGGTAAGCGATCGCAATATTGTTATACAAAATCGCGTATTCTTGGGGATAATCTTCCCAAGTAAACACCCGCAACGCCTCATGATAAGCCTGGATGCTGTCAGTTATCCGCGCCAAATTAAATGGCACTAGCGACTGCAACACCAGCCCAAAATTCATCTGCGTCTCTGCCACTTCTTCTGGCGAAGCTAATTGTTGTAAAATCGGTAATGCCTCTTCATAACCGACTTTCGCTTGCATCAACAGTTGGTAATCAGCATCCGGTATTGCCTGTAACGTCCCCGCCATCCCTACTTGGACCCTGGCTTTTAATAAGGGATACTCCTCACCACACATTTCATAGGCCCGGTAATATAACCCAACTGCATTTCGCAAGTCTTGGGCAGCTTTGGGCTTTTTTTGAAAACCCTGGGCTATCTCAATCAGCATCTGGATTTTTTCCTCTGCTGAGGCTGACTCTGAAGCAACAGCTGCTACTGCAGCCTTCACCGCCGAATCTGTAATGCTGGGGGTCATAACTCTGCCGTACTCTAGCCAATTGGGAATTGAGTCTGTTAACACCCATGAATAATCGAAACACGCGATCACATTTCATCACGGGCCATACTGATTTACGCAGGCTTCGAGTCCTTTAGGCGGAATTCCCCTTTTTTGTCTGAGCTAAAAGCTAAGGATTAGGAAAAGATTTGATTCCATGTCCAATATCCAATACCCCATGCCCAATCAATTTTTTTACTATAAAACACCCTATTTCTAAAATTCTAGGGGGAAATTGCTAATATTAATGTCAGTTTTAAACACCTAATATTTTCAAAATAGTTTTTGTATCATTACTTGACACAATCCGAATATTCTTTATTGAATTGTTGACATACTTGTATGCACTATTTTACCAGCTAATTTTTGTATACTCTAAAGATTTGCCACGCGATCGTCGAAGTGTAAAATATATTCATCAACGACTGTAAAACAAGCTACCTTGAAAACAGACAGTATCTTCTATCGGATCTTTCAGAGTATTCCCACTACTTTTTTTGAACTGATTAACCAACCGCCCCAACTAGCTAGTGTTTACCAATTTTCTTCAGTCGAAGTCAAACAACTAGCGTTTAGAATCGATGGCGTTTTCCTCCCAAATGCAGCAGAACTACCCATTTATTTTGCCGAAGTGCAATTTCAACCAGATAAAAAGTTTTATTCACGTTTATTTACCGAAATCTTTAATTATCTTGACAAAACCGAATTAACCAATAATTGGCGTGGTGTTGTCATCTACCCCAACCGCAGTGTTGAGACTGGAGATACCGAGAGATATACAGAACTACTCAACTCACAACGAGTAACTCGCGTCTATCTTGATGAATTAAGCTCAATTGAGACATCATCAATCGGCATAGAGACAGTTAAACTCATCATCGAACCCGAATCAACTGCGACAACAAGAGCTATCAAAATAGTCAACATTGCTCGACAGCAAATTCCAGATGTCGCTACTATTAGGGAAATTATACAATTAATAGAGACGATATTAATCTACAAGTTGCCGCGATTGAGCCAGGAGGAGATTGGAAAAATGTTTGGATTAAATGAGTTAAAACAAACTAGATTTTACCAAGATGTTTTTGCAGAAGGTAAACAAGAAGGTAGGCAAGAAGGTAAGTTAGAAGCCATACCCCAGTTATTAGGGTTGGGTTTAAGTATTCAGCAGATAGCTCAAGCGTTAGGTTTGGACGAAGAACTTGTTAGGCAAGCTGCACAACCGAAATCCTAAAACAGGAGGAGATCGGAAAAATGTTTGGATTAAATGAGTTAAAACAAACTAGATTTTACCAAGATGTTTTTGCAGAAGGTAAACAAGAAAGTAAGTTAGAAACGATACCCCAGTTATTATCGCTGGGGTTGAGTATTGAGCAAATAGCTCAAGCGTTGGGTTTGGACGAACAGGTTGTTAGGCAAGCTGCACAACCAAAATCCTAAAACAATAGGGTGTGCGAAGGTTTAACAGTGTGTTTAATAAAAACGATATTAATCTACAAGTTGCCGCGATTCAGCCAGGAGGAGATCGGAAAAATGTTTGAATTAAATGACTTGAGGCAAACTAGATTTTTCCAAGATGTTTTTGAAGAAGGTAAAAAAGAAGGTAAACGAGAAGTTTTTGAAGAAGGTAAGTTAGAAGCTAAGTTAGAAATGATACCCCACTTATTAGGGTTTGGTTTAAGTATTCAGCAGATAGCTCAAGCGTTGAGTTTAGACGAACAAGTTGTTAGGCAAGCTGCACAACCAAAATCCTAAAACAACTGATATATAGTTGATGGGGCGCAAAGTTTAGCGCCCCTATTTTTGGCTCATTTATTACGTGAAAATCTGATGACTTAAAATACTCATTACCTCACGCGCATTAACAGTTTTCAGTAATTATGAATTATTAAATAGTTTTGTCAGTGATACATTAAGCAAATTTAGTTTGGTTAATGTAAACATTTAAAAATAAGAGGTAGGTTTATTTTTACTATTTTGCATTTGTAAAGTATGTCACATATATAACAGACGTAGTTCTTTAAAAGAATCTTGAGTAAATTTAATTTATGGTTAATGATTAATTCTTTTTTAATGAACGATAATTCAATCAAAAATATCTTAGTATTGAAAAATAAATATTGATAAACAGGTGAGACTTTACAAGCATTATCACCTACATCATGCATGGGAAACAATAGAAAAACGCATAGCCGATGACTAACGTACTATGGCTACAGGGTGGTGCTTGTTCGGGTAACACCATGTCATTTCTCAACGCTGAAGAACCGACAGTTTGCGATTTAATTGCCGACTTTGGTATCAATATACTTTGGCATCCTTCGTTGGGGCTGGAACTAGGCAACGATTTGCAAACACTGCTACGAAATTGTATTTCTGGCACAATTCCTTTAGATATCTTGGTATTTGAAGGCAGCGTTGTTAATGCCCCTAACGGCACTGGTGAATGGAATCGGTTTGCCGATCGCGCCATGAAAGATTGGTTAGCAGACCTCGCCAAAGTTGCTAAATTTATCGTTGCCGTGGGAGACTGTGCAACCTGGGGGGGAATTCCCGCTATGTCACCTAACCCCAGCGAATCAGAAGGTTTGCAATTTCTCAAACGTCAAGAAGGCGGCTTTTTAGGGAAAGATTTTCTCTCGCAAGCCGGATTACCTGTAATCAATATACCTGGATGTCCTGCCCATCCCGACTGGATAACGCAGATATTAGTAGCGATCGCTACTGGACGCATAGCAGATATCGCCTTGGATGAACTAAATCGTCCCCAAACCTTCTTCAACACCTATACACAAACAGGTTGTACCCGCAACGTCCACTTTGCCTACAAAGCATCAACCGCCGAATTTGGTCAGCGTAAAGGATGCCTATTTTATGACTTGGGTTGTCGCGGCCCCATGACCCATTCTTCCTGCAACCGCATCTTATGGAATCGCGTCTCCTCCAAAACCCGCGCCGGAATGCCTTGTTTGGGTTGCACCGAACCAGAATTTCCCTTCTTTGACCTCAAACCAGGAACCGTATTTAAAACCCAAACAGTAATGGGAGTTCCCAAAGAATTACCGCCAGGGGTGAACAAAAAAGAATACGCCTTACTGACAATGGTTGCAAAAGATGCAGCACCACCTTGGGCAGAAGAAGACTTTTTTACAGTTTAGTCATTAGTCATTAGTCCTTTGTTATTAGTCATTAGTCCTTTATGATTTGACTAATGACTATAACCTTTCACACTTCTCTATACCTCTCAACGAGAAATCAAGGGTTTCGACTATTTTGCAGTGAGGCGAGTGAATAATTACCAATCACAAATAACAAAGGACAAATGACAAATGACCAATGACCAATGACCAATGACAAAGGACAAATAACAAATGGGAATTCAATCATTAGATATATCGCCCGTTGGTAGAGTTGAAGGCGATTTAGATGTCCGAGTCGATATTGAACATGGACGGGTAGTCAACGCCTGGACACACGCCGAACTTTTCCGAGGATTTGAAGTTATCCTCCGCGGTAAAGACCCCCAAGCTGGATTAATTGTTACACCTCGCATTTGCGGAATTTGTGGCGGTTCTCACCTAACTTGTGCATCTTGGGCATTAGATACAGCTTGGGAAACAGAAGTTCCCCGCAATGCAATTTTGGCGAGAAATCTCGGACAAATTGTCGAGACAATTCAAAGCATTCCCCGCTACTTTTATGGTTTGTTTGCCATTGATTTAACCAATAAAAAATACCGCAATAGTCGCTATTATGAGGAAGCTACCAGACGTTTTGCTGCTTTCACAGGCAAATCTTATGAATTAGGCATCACAATTTCTGCTAAACCCGTAGAAATTTATGCACTCTTAGGCGGACAATGGCCTCACAGCAGTTATATGGTTCCCGGTGGTGTAATGTGCGCCCCTACTCTTACAGATATTACCCGTGCTTGGGCGCTTCTCGAATATTTCCGCACCAATTGGTTAGAACCAGTGTGGTTAGGTTGTTCTTTAGAACGCTACGAACAAATCCAAACTTATGATGACTTCAGAGATTGGTTAGATGAAAACCGCAATCATCGAGATTCCGACTTAGGTTTCTATTGGCGGATGGGTTTAGATATCGGTTTAGATAGATATGGCGCTGGTGTTGGGAAATATGTGACTTGGGGATATTTAGCCCATGAAGATAAATACCAAAAGCCGACTATCGAAGGACGAAATGCGGCGATGATTATGAAAAGTGGAGTGTACGACAGCTTCACACACACTCACACCCTAATGGATCAGTCATTTACCCGCGAGAATACAACTCGCTCTTGGTACGATGAAGGGACAGCAGATATTCACCCTAGCGATCGCAATACTAAACCCACTGCCAATAATACCAAAGACTTCGATAACGCTTACTCTTGGGCGAGTGCAGTCCTGCACAAAGACTTCGGACGTTTGGAAGCAGGCCCCTTAGCGCGTCAGTTAGTAGCCGGTGGTAAACATGGCGAATCTTGGCAACACTACGACGGCTTTATCCTTGATGTCTTCAAACGGATGGGTGGCCCTAGTATTCATGTACGTCAATTAGCACGAGTTCACGAGCTTGTCAAGTTATATCGTCAAGCCGAACACTGTTTGCGCGAATTCAAATTAAACGACCCTTGGTATATCAAACCCACAGAAAAAGATGGCAAGGGTTGGGGTGCAACGGAAGCGGCGCGGGGTTCTTTGTGTCATTGGGTAGAAGTAGAAGGCGGTAAAATTAAAAATTACCAAGTGATTGCCCCAGGTACTTGGAATATTGGCCCTCGTGACGGTGAAGGAATCCGCGGCCCCATTGAAGAAGCTTTAATTGGCACACCCATTTACGATTCTAGCGATCCGGTGGAAGTTGGTCATGTGGCGCGATCGTTTGATTCATGTTTGGTGTGTACAGTCCACGCCCATGATGCTAAGACTGGTGAAGAGTTGGCGCGTTTTCGGACTGCTTAATTCTTAAAATTCTTCTGGCTTTCTATCAGCGTTTCTTCAATCCATCCCTTCTTGTAGCTGTTCAAGACTCATTTAGTGGTCGTTAATGGCACTGCAAAACTTGAACAGCAGTCAACTTTAGATCGGCAAATACAAGCGAAGCGATCGCACTATCTCCTAGATACACCTTCTCCTCATAAAAACCCTCTACCCATTCCAGAACTGTCACTCGCTGTTGTATCGGATCGACAATCCAATACTCAAAAATACCCCGTGCGGCATACTCAGATCGCTTATAGCGATAATCACGACTACTCTGATTTGGACTTACCACTTCAACCACTAATAACGGCGGTGGCATCTCTGGCATTACCGTAGATCGTTTAGCCCCCTCCATCGCCGTCGCCAACTCTTCAGAAAACACCACTAAATCAGGAACGCGCACCCGTGAGCCAGTAGTCATAATTTCCGTTTTCATCGACAGCCGATAAGCAGGAATACCCAGTTGCACAAAGCAGACAAGGATAAACATGGCAATTCGTCGATTTATCTCACTCTCAGCCGTCATCAGAAGCAATTCTCCATCTTCAAACTCATAGAGAGCATCTGTACCATCGTCATAATTAAAGAACTCCTCAAGAGTCATATTCCCAGATGCAGCTTTATCTAATGTGATTGCCATAATCACCTTACCTTCTGGTAAAAACATCATTAGCTTACTATTATCACAATATCTTTAGGACTTACGCGCTTAATTTAATTATCAGGTGCGTTAGTCATAGGGTAAGACACCGAAATTTTTGTAGTTTATAGTTTCCTAAGCAGCTATTGTGAGTCTACTTACGCGATTCATACAACATAAGACATAAAATACACCTGCCGTTGCCAAATAGCTGCATTGAAGTGAAGCAATAAGTAGGACAATCAGACTAAACTTACTTATCCCCTAGAAGCAATACCAAAAAACAGATTTATCAACGCCTTACCAAAAAATAGCCAATCTAACCAAAATACGATGTGAAGAATTGCTATCACCCAAAATACAACTTGATAAGAAACTTTACTGCTTTTGTGACGTAGCTTCTGTTGAGCAACAAATCCACCTAACCAACCACCCATAAATTCGCATAGATGTAAAGTATTTTCTTGCGTTCTCCATCGTCCTTGTTGTGCGCGAGACTTATCATCGGCATATAGTCCAAAGGTAATGAAACTCATGACAGGATAAAGAATTAGAGGAATTGGGTTGCCAGTTGTTAGTGCAAGATGAATTGAACCCAACCCAGGTAGTAAAGATAGAAGCAATGTCTGTAATGCTAATGATGAAGATTTGTCTACAGTTCTGGATACAGACTTCTTTGGTTCGATAAAAGATGAAGACTTGGATGTAACTTCTTCAATAGAAGCATTACAAGCGCGTACTTTGCCATCTTTACTAACTGTTAATTGATAAGAAACAAAATCACCAACTTGAGGACGACGGTTAACGTCTTTCAATGCTGTAATGTGTAGAAAGACTTCTTGACTACCATCATCAGGTTGTATGAAACCAAAGCCGCGATCGTCCTTCCATCTGATTAATTAACCTTTGTGTAAAGCAGGTTTCATGACAAAATCATCTATTTATACTTTTCTTATAGTGTGCCCTTGTCTACACAAATAGACAATATCAAAAACGCGTAGGCGTAGCCCGTCAGAGATATCGCCTCACCAACTATTTTTACTGGAGAAGTGAAGATTAGCGAAAATGAAAGAGAAATAACCTATTCCCAATGCCCTATTCCTAATGTCTAATATTCAAAACTCGTAGCGTAACACACTAAAACTTATAGAAATAGTGGGTTAGGCTTGCGTTAATGCATTTGCATAAAACAGCAATTTACACGGTAAGCTTGTGTCTGATTTAGCGCTACATAATTATCTCTCTCACGTTCCCGATGCAGCATTGCAAGAATACATAGAATGGTGTGTTTTAGAGCAAGCTCAAGCCGCAGAGTGTAACTTTACTCCTGATAGAAGTAAGTTAAATAATTTGCCACCAGAAGAGTACGTTCCTAAACTTGTCGATCAGTTCATGAAAGTTAAACCAGACCCAATTAAAGCCGGTTTGGTAGCTGCGATCGCTGGTAAGGAAGCTGACAAACATAATTTATCTGGTTTAGCGATCGCTGCTGATTTTGTATCTCTTTATGTCAAGTATTTAATTCCTAAAGAGGGAAGTACTAAAGAACAGGCTGAAGAGATATTAACTAAAGTATCACAAGATCAGTATGAGAAACTGACTGAAGTTGCCAAGCAACATGGTGTAGCTTTATAGTTTCCTGCTGATAAATTATTTTTCAGAGGCTTTGTCTGCCCCATCAGTCAGAGCCTCGTATTTTTTTGCAGATTATGGCACTAACAATTTGCAACTGCTTAAACAATTAAATTTCATCCCATGCTTACTATTATCGGTTGCGGCAATCTCAATCGCAGTGACGACGCAGTAGGCGTAATTATCGCCCAACGCTTACAAAAATATCTAGCTGAAAACCCTCATCCTCATGTGCAAGTATATGACTGTGGCACCGCAGGGATGGAAGTAATGTTTCAAGCTAGAGGTAGTAAACAATTAGTAATTATTGATGCAAGTTCAACTGGTTCTGAACCTGGTGCTGTGTTTAAAGTTCCAGGAAAAGAACTGGAAGCAATGCCCCAACCTAGTTATAACTTGCACGATTTTCGTTGGGATAATGCTTTAACCGCCGGACGGAAAATCTTTCAAAATGACTTTCCTGAAGATGTGACAGTTTATTTAATTGAAGCGGCAAATCTTGGTTTGGGGCTAGAGTTAAGTCCTGCTATTAAACATTCTGCTGATTTAGTTTTTGAAGAGGTAGCTGCACTTATCAGCCAGAATATTAACTAATCCAAAATCCAAAACTTGTACTGAGCGAAGTCGAAGTATCTAAAATCCAAAATTGAATCACGCCCAATCCCGATAAACAGAAAGTTCATCTACCCTCATTTCAAAAGGTACGCCTTGACTCTCTGGCGGACAAACACGGATTTTTGCACTGTTAACAATTCCGTATAGCAATGTCCCCATTGGCACAATTTTTTGCAGAACACGCCAATTAGTAACTCGATCGGGACATTCAATTACCAATGTTAGAGCATTGGCATGGGTTGTGACATACCACCGACAAGTAGATAGAAGATTTTGAATTGTGCGATCGCAAGCGTCATAAAAGTATCTGCTAATAGAATACTCTAGTTGTTGCCGTAGTATAATATCCGCAGATGTCGGTTGCATAGGATGCGAATCATCACCATTTAAGTAATACATCTTTCTAGCCATCTTTCTTTAGCTTCCTGCTTATATTCCAATCACCATTCCATAAAGTACATCTTTATTTGTTTCTAATAATTCTTGGGTTTTGTCATCATAATAAGCACCAATACCACTACACTGAATCCCCAAATAATTACTAGTTAAATAAAGTCTCTGTCCCAGAAAACCAGCTATTTGCATAGCAGTTTGATAATTTAAATAATCTGACACAAAAAATAAAGTTACAGCGCTATCTCTAGCAATAGCCTGATTAATACATAAGTAACCTGTCTTTTCACTAAAATTACCCGTTTTAACCAGATGTGTACCTTTATATAACCCAGGTGTCATTCCTTCTACTCGATGCACCACTGAGTAAATTTCTATTTCCTCATAGTTTTCTGTCGGTATTGACTGTTGAATTTGTTGCACTACATATAAATAATCTTCTTGAGAAATAGCCTCTTTCCGGAAACGTCTAATAGAACGTCTATTCCAAACAGTTTGAGAAAATTTATCCCGATCGAAATCAAATTGAGGATACTCTAATTGTTGCTGACAACTCTTTTCTAGAGCAGTTGGTTGATAGGCATCTTCAATAAATTGATTGGACTCAAAATAATCAGTACCAGAGACAAAAGGAACTTTCAGCCTTAAGCGTCTGATTTTCTTGTCTTGTACTTCTCCTGACACCGCACAAGCAGTGATAAACTCTTTATTCTCAAATCCCAAATCCGAATTAAGAGTGAGTTTATCAAAGTCAAAAACTAGTTGTATATCTCGGTTGTAGAGAAAAGCTGAAGCAGTAACTGCACCTAAATGGTGTCCGCTATCTAAGAAGCAATATCTTATGCTTCTATTTTGATATTTCCAGCTAGACCTATAATAAACACAACTGATTAAAAAGATGAATCCGTTAATACTTTTATCCGGTATAATATAATTCTCTAATCCATCATCAATTAATTCATAGATGAGAGTTAGACAATTATTCTCAACTTCTAGATGGTATATACCATTTACTATTCCCTCAATGCCGCGAACCTGTACGTAAACTTCCGTAGGATACAGAGCGCCTGCTGATGGGTTTACTCGCAGTTTTAATGGGCCATCTTTATATACTTTTTCTAGTGTTATCGCACTGGTTAATGAGATAAAAGCATGAACAGGATTATTGAGATTTAATTTCACTCTCCGATAAAACTTAGGATAAACTTTAAATGAAGATGGCTGTGTTGAAGCATCTACATAATTGGGATCGAGTTGTACCAATAAGTAAGAATGCTTGGTAGCGTCATGATAAGCTTTGCCCGATATCTGACTTGATGGCATTTTTAAGTATCCTTAAAACTTCTACGTTGCTAGCAAAATCTATTGCTTTATAATCGTCTAAAATTTTTAAATATAAATTAGGATTGTGTTGTAAAAGTAACTTTACAACTTCTGTTTTTCCGGCTGATGCTGCGTACATTAAAACAGTTGCACCGTTATCATTTTGGTTGTTATACCAATTAAAAATGAATCTGCATATAATGGGGAGAAGCAAACTAGGTAAGTTAACAGAACCATGAGCCGCCCATTTAAAATTGCGATCGCCGAGAGCGAAGAGGAACTGAAAAAACGCCTACAAACAGTGTCTTC
>NZ_JAVRBQ020000065.1:0-52927 GCF_034531215.2 Nostoc sp. ChiSLP03a | reverse complement strand
ATTGTTAAAAAGCGTACTTCAGCCTCACCTAAAACAGCATAGAAATCTGCTTGATTTCTTACCTTTGACATTTTTGGCATTGGTTAAACTCAACTCAGCATCCCTGAGTCATTTTCTGCTTCTTAGTCTAAAGTACAGTTACTACAAACTCTTCATTACTAGCTTGATATAACTTCTTGCTTCCCACTCCCTACTCCTAACTCAGCATGACAATCTTCTACCGAAGTACGTTGTCGCATGGCACTAACTAAAGTCTCATAGCTAGACCAATTTTCTTGCAGTAGAGTTTTTGCCTGGAGAGCATGAAACCGCATTTTCTGTTGATAAACTGATTCAGAAAAGCCTAACATTGTCAAGACTCCTATCAGCTTGCTTTTATCATCAGTTCCACCCTCAGCATTATTAAAAACCAGGGTTTCAGCAGCAATACCCGCCATCCAAACAGTGCAGTAGCGGTCTAGCATTTGGGCGCTGATTTTACCTAGTTCTAATTGAGATGCTAATTCGCCATCATCAAAGCTGACACCGCCTTGGCCAGGTTGTCCCTGTTTCCACGCTTCCCAAGCGCTGAGTGTGTAGCCAGTAACGGGAATACCCAACAGGTAAGCAACTAAGAAATGTCCTGCTTCGTGGTGGACGATGCGATCGCGGTGTTCTTTTGAAAAACCAGCAATCCAATCTAAAAAGATAGTACCACCCTTGCCTTGCAAGCTGAAACTATCTAATGTCGCGATGCCTAAGATGGTGAAGGTAGCAAGTGCTGGTACTGTCGGAGATAAATTAAAGAATGGCCCTACCAATACCGATAGGGTCATGAGAAAGATAGATATTGCAACTAAATTTAGGCTAGTTTGGCTCATTGAGAGTTTTCTGACAATCTGCTTAATCTTTCTACATTATGAGACGAGCGCACAGCTTTTGTCTCAAGCTAGTTGTAGCGATCGCCTAATTTTTTCATCTTACACCTAATTAAATTACTGGCTTCAGAATGGATGTTTTCTTTATCACCAGAATGATGGCTGCTTTTCCAGTCGCAGACATAATGTGAGTTTAGTAGATATAAAACATCAAATAGGAAATGAATGTGGCTGAACAATTCAAAAAAGGCGATCGGGTTGAATGGAATACTTCACAAGGTAAGACAACTGGCAAAGTTGTAAAGAAGCTCACTTCTCCTACAGATATTAAAGAACACCATATTGCTGCAAGTGAAGATAACCCTGAATACTTAGTTGAAAGCGATAAGACAGGAAAACAAGCTGCTCACAAGCCTGATGCTCTGAAGAAAGTAGAGGAGTAATGCTTAGTCATGAGTAAAGATGTTAAAGCGGTGATTGACGAGTTTCATCAAGTTGTCAATATGACACCTAAAGGACTAGAGTCTTGGCTAGATACGGACGAGTCACAAACTGTCGGGCAAAAAGATAGCGGCGATGAGTCAATCGGTCATAAATCTGGACGGCGTATCATCCAGCTATTGCAGAAAAAGGATGATTACACCAACGACGATCTTTCGCACATGAAGAAAGTTATTAGTTACGTCCACCGTCATCTTGCACAATAGCCATCGGGTGATTTGGAAGATACACGCTGGTGCTATTCTTTGAAGAATTGGGGACACGACCCACTCAAGTAAAGTACCTCATAATCCGCCATTTAGGTGGGCAAATTCCCGCGATCGCCCTAAGTACAGTTTTGCGTAAAAGCATAGCATTTTTAATGTAAGGGGACGAATTGGCATTGCAGAGGGACGCATTGGCAAATTTGGCGTTGCATAAATGTGGGATGAATTGGCGGGTGAAACCATTGATAATTCGTTCTAAATTGGGCGAAATCATCCCATGATTCAGCAACGCCGCAAATTTAATTAGCTACGAATTAATGAAATGTTATATTAACCCAAGTTGCGGGTTATAAATCCTTGGGCGCATTGCTAAAGCAGCAATACTTGTCGGTTAAGGGGAAAAGGGGAAGGGGAAAAGGGAAAGAAAAAACCTTTAACCTTTACCCTTTAACCTTTTCCCCAAATCCAATTCCGAGTTGAAAATGCTTAACCGAGCAGTATTGGCTAAAGCAGCCAATCGTCCGTCGAAAATAGTGGCTGCGATCGCAGACTCACAAAAAATCAAGAGGTTAACACCCGCGCGGTGCGCAAAACGCAGCACCAGCGTGAAAAGAAAATTATTCTTGCAGACGAGCAATTACACAGTGCATAATTTTAATTTCATTCACAATTCGATCCAGTTCTGTAGAGAGTGGAGTTTGTTCTCGAACGGCTTGTAATGTGGGAGTTAAAGTGTTGGAATTGGTAGCAATCTCTGATAACCGAGCAGTATGTAGCTGTTGGATTTGGTTGTGAATTGCTTCGAGATCGCTATCTAGCGCTGGTAATGGTTGGGGTGACTGTTCCTGTCCAAGGGCATCTGCTAAGTTTTCCAAAACTTGGACAATGGTATCGGCAAGTTGCTTGAGTTCAGTAAATTGGTACTCACCGCTAAATTCCCGCAGATGTTCTGCCAAAGTTGTTACCGAACTGAAAAAGCCACGAATGTATGTCATCAGCGTCATTACAGGTTCGATTTCTCCCTGAATGTGACGAGGTTCGCTGAACAATCGTTGAGCTGCGGCGTTAGCGTTGACGTTCTCTAGTGCTGCTTGGTGGCGTAGCATATTGATAGAATCAGCGATCGCATTATGTTCTGGATGAAGATAGTTAGCTATTACTTGCTGAAAGTAAGCAAGATTAGCTCGAATTGTCTTTTCTAGTTGTGCAGGAAGTTGCTGTCGTTCCCAAGTAGGGAAAAGCAAATAACTACCAAGTAGTGCTAAGACACCCCCAGCAAAGCTATCGAAGATCCGCAATACTCCAACCTCCCAGCCACCTGCACTAATCATGTTGAGTAGCAATATGATGGCCGGAGTGAGCAGTATGATGAATATGCTGTAGCTTAATGATCGCACCGACATCGCCACAAATACTAGCAGCAGGAAACAAACTGCGATCGCCAATTGATTCTTAACTAGTAAAATCAGAGCAATGCCAATAATTCCACCTAAAATAGTACCGATGACTCTTTGGACTGTTGTCTGTGACGTTCCGCCAAAGTTGGGTTTGAGTGCAACTAAAGCTGTGAGCGTTATCCAGTAGCCTCTAGGTAGTTGGAATAGCGAGGCAATTAATTCAGCAAAAGTTACGATCAGTGCGAGGCGCAACGCATGACGAAAGAGGACTGAATCAAAAGTGAAGTTATTTCGCAGCGTATCAATGATTGTAGAACGTTCTGGTTGGGCTGGGGGGGAAATATCTCGTTGAGTAATGCTGTTACGCAGTTTGCCTTGGCTTAAATCTGTAACAATCTCTGCATCAGTATGAATTTGCTCTACTAGCTTTGTCAGACTGGCTGTAATTTTCCCAAGGTTGAGGAGATCGGAATAATCATCTGTTTGAGCATTGATAGTTTGATTGAGGACTTGCGAACGCAGAACTTGCCTTTGGTGTTCTAGTGCTTCAAGACTCCGATCGAGATCCCCTAAGTGAGGTGAGTTTTTTCCTTTGGCAATCGCTTCTGATAACATTTGCAGAGCAATTGCTGACTGTTGTATAACTTGCTGAATTTCTGGTTGTAACCGAGAAAATAATTGATGTTCGGATGCGATCGCTAATAGTTCGTTCAGTGCTACAACAGAATTAACAATTTGATTTACATCCTCGATTAATACGAGTAACTGATTTCCTCGTAAGTTAGCTCCTCTTTGCCTAGTCCAAATAGTTGTCCAGACGCTACGGGCAGATATCAAGTTTTGAATAACTGTATCCTGAGCTTGCAAAAATCGCTGTTCCCACTCCTGACGATCCTTTGGATTTAATGCTCTGTGGCCTATCAAGTCCACAAAATTGCTTAATGAGAAATAACAGTTAGCAACTATCTGCATTGCAGGTACATAAGGACGCACCACCCACAGTCCTAATGACAGGACAGTTGTCCATGTTCCACCAGCCAGACATAGCCCACAATGTTGAATAAGAGTAGGCAAATTAGAAAATGCAGCAAATCTAGCCAGCGCGATCACAAACATGATCGAAGTAATCAAGCTGACAGATGCAGCCACGTTGCCATAGAGATTCGCTAAACCTGCGATAAATATTACCAAGAACGTGGTCGGGACAGCTAACCAGAGATGACTGCTAACCAGACTTGCGATTAGGAACATCACAGTTACTCCAATCGTAGCTGCGATCGTAGCAATTGCTCGCTGACGGTAGGCTCCCTCAACATTTACCATCCCAACAAACCAAGCTGCCATAGTGGCGATCGCACTTTCAGCAGCATAACCTGTAAGGATTCCAATTCCAATCGGGACACCCAGTATAAAAAGGCTACGCAATCCAGAGGAAAGGGCGGGCTTACCTGGCTGGAGTTGAAACTGCTGCAACAACCAACCCAGAGGACGTTTATCTGTAAATGACATTATGAGACTGGCGACTATAACAAAGCGCGATCGCTTCTTAAAGCATTTTAGCCAGATATAACCGGGTGGAGGATGGCTGTAATATGTCTTTTGAGGTCATTGAGTTGTTTAATTTTTGCGTTGGCGAAGCCCGCCGAAGGCATCGCTGGTGCATTTACTGAGAATGACTTCCAGCCCATTCTGTACTTGCTCAAGTTCTTGGCGCTTTTGGTAAATCCACATCTTTTCAGCCTCACGTTGTTCCAGGGTTTCATTGTGAGCTTTTTCCTGCTGTTCGAGGAGATTTTCGTAAAGTGCGATCGCTTTCTCAATGGCTTCATTTACCATCTCAAGCCGTTCAGAAAATACTGAATCTATCATTTTGTCAAGTTGCTTAAAAATATCATCTACAGAATTGACAAACTGTTCACAACCTAAATTAAAAACCTTTTCCCTGACACTTTCCTCTATTATGGCTATTCCTCCACCACCAAGTAATCCAGCACCAAGACCAGCCATAATAGCTAAAATTGGCCCAGCCATAAATACTACTGGTAGTAACGCTGCACCGATCCCAATTGCTCCAAATCCACCCCAAAAACCTTGATTGCTAATTAAATTTAATTCCGTTTGATTTGTGCCTAAAAATGTCCAACTTTTACTGGAGTTATCTCTTAGATAACTCAAATTTTGTAATTCTAAATAAATTAATTCTAATTCTTGACGAATAGCATCATCTAAAATATCTAAATTTGGTTTTAAAATTGTTTGTTTCAGTTGCTCGTTTATCCAAATATCAAGCTCTACTGATAAATCTTTATTAAATTGACTAGCATAGTCTTGTACTAATTTATCTCTACTCCAAATTCCTGAGTGTTTAGAAGTCCATGAAGAAGATTTTAAGGCTAAACTTACCTCTAATTCTTCAATCCATGCATCCCAAGATTGATTAGCTTGCTCAATCACTTGTTCTACTAGTTGATCTGCCAATAGACGGATTCTGACATCGCGCCCACTGGCTTCTCCTATTTTTTCTAAAACTTTATGTTTTTCTGCTTCAGAAATTTGAATTTTTCCATCTAAAGTATTCTGGGATTGATATAGCCCATCTAAACCTTTTTCGATGACTCTATTTATTTGACTAATAGAGTGCTTAATTTTTACTCTTCCACTATCAAAAGTCAGAAACTTCTCAATAGACTCAGTAAAATTTTGGAAGGCTTTCAAATATTCATCTTCAGTTCCCTGCAAAATTGCATCTAGCGCAGCTTGAGCAGAAATAAAATGAACGCGGTTTTCACCTGCAACTATAGGATTTTGACCTTGTACAAATCTTTCGATCCTTTGTTGCACTTGCTCACGTCCTTTTTCGCTACGCACTAAATCTATAAAATTTCCTACTACAAAAAGATTGTTAGCAGGTTCATTTTCTTTACCATGATTTAATTGAGTTCTCACATCCTGGAGTAAATCGCGTTCTACCTGAGTTAGAGAACGGGAGGCATTAGTTAAGAATATAACTGCATCCGTGTCCTTCAGCAGTTTTTGAGTAATGGCAGTGCGGTCAGGGTGTTCGTTTAATCCTGGAGAATCTACAATTTCTACCCCACTACTACATAAGTCTAAATCAGGATGCTCAAAAACAATTTCATCAATTTCATCATGTGCTAGTTCATCACTGAGACATCCAAGTGCTGCATCTTCTGAAATTGTTGCTTTTAGTTGATATTGCTCAAAAGGAATTTCTTCTTCTTGCCCATCTTTATAACGACAGACTACCCGCTTTTGGCTTCCATATTTTAAAACTGTTACTATCCCACTACAAGGAATCTCTCTCGCAGGTTGAATTTCCTCACCTAGTAAGGCATTAAGTAAAGTTGATTTTCCTTGACTAAACTCGCCTAATACTGATAACCGAAAGCGCTGGGATTGTATTTTTTGAGATACTTTCCCTAACTCCTTCATCAAAGTGTGAGGTAAGAAGCCACGATTGGTACAGTCTTGGATTATCTGAAATAACTGATAACAACAATTGTCTATTTGTTTGCGATATTCTTGAAACTTTTTTAATTCTCCGTAAGATACATTTATGTGTGGTTTGGTTATTTTGTTTTTTGATTTAGTAGGTAAAGTGGCTAACATATCACTAGCAGCCTTAACAAATATAGTATCCAATTCTTGAAAACGAGCAGGATTGAGTAAAAAATGTACTTCATCTAAAGCAATAGGCTCCACATTTTCTTGATGAGTAAAACCAGCTTCTAAAATTGCTAAATGTTGTGATTGAATGCCTAAGTGCTTGGCAACTATCTCCAAATATTTTTTCTCGTGAGGATCAATTTCACCATCTGCTGCTGACATTTCGTAGCCAAAGCTAATTAACAACAGCTTTTCTGACTCTGAAAGTTGAGCCGCCAATGCTAATAAGCTATTAACTTGCTTATAAACTTGATTATCTTTTACTCCCTTAATTATCAAATGTGTTAACTTACGCACATCACTTTCTGGATTACTAAATCGATAAAGGGTTGTTAGTAAACGTTGCTTTTCTGACTCTGCTACTATGCCATCTACAAATATCACTCCCAGCAGCACCGTAACTAAATTTGCCAGAAATATTACAGGTGGTGTGAGATTCTTTTGAGTCAGTTTTTGTCCGGTAATCTGCGACAATAGCTCATCTTCAAGATAAAATCTATCAAGATGCTCTCACTGTGATTAATCGCTGTGAATCACATGATGAGCTTGATTTTCTCTTTCCCGAAATTATCCGCATTAAAAATCATTATTTAGCAGTATTGGATTCCTGGCAAAATCATGTTAATTGGATACAATCGCTTCCTTCATCAGAATTAAAACTTTTAAGTAGCGCTGATTTTAATAGTCCAGATACTTACAACTCTACAATCAATTTAGCAGAACCGCCAGAACAATTAGTATATGAGAGTTTAGCCGAAAAATCTCATTTCTATTCGCTTCGTGACCAGTTATTATTTCTATTCGAGCCTGAACTACGTCAAGAATACGAGTTTTATATTAGTGAACACGCTGCAATTACTGGTTATAAAACATTAGTTACATCTAATTTACAACAGGCATCAGACTTAACTATTGGTAATCTTTATTACTATTTTAAGGTGAGAGATAAATCGAAAAATGAGACAGAGTTAGTTTCAGCTAACTAAAACAGCTACAGCAATTCTTGAAATCAGTATTTTTCTAAAGTTCGCGTAGGCGGACTTTTTTATATAGCTGCGACTTTCAGCTACTTAAGCATTATTTACTCAAATACTAATATTATATTACCAATTTGCTCTTTTATTTTATTTTGTGATTAGGCAAATTTTGCTAAACCTGATTCAAGAATTTTTCGTTTTATTCCTGTATCTTGTTGTCCATCTACCCAATTTGTAAATTTATTTACACTAGATACAAATAGAGAACTATGGGGACTGGCAATGCAGATGGTTGAAAACAACTATACATATCGAGAAATACAAACAGTTTTCTCTCATTTATTTACTCTCAAACAGATGCTTGAGTTTTTAGATTAACTATTAAAATTAGCTCAAAAATAATTGAGAAAAGTTCATCTTTCATTAAGATTAAGTCATCATAGTCATCATTTTTATCCCCAGAGACTCGAACAAAAGAAAATCGCGCTCGTCAATTTATTTTTTCTAGCGATCGCATCTTTGCTAGTTTGTTAGTTCAAATGTACTACATTCTGCTCAAGTTTCGGGTGGGTGTCGATAAAATTTGATGTATATCAATCACCATAAAGGTTTGAAGTTTTGCACCGGGAACTAGTCTAAACTCCAGTATTGAGTGGAAAACGTTTTAGTCAATTTTGCGAAGTTTCGGTTAAAAAGAAAAAAGTCATTGTTGACACCATCAAAAAAAACCGAAAACAGTTATAAATATATCTTGGGTGAAAAAGTACTTAAGTTCTGTGCTAAATCTATCTTTGTCTGTAGAGGAATTTGGGTATGCCAAGACGCAAGCGCGGAGTTATACTCACTTCTGTTGGTTTACAGAAGTTTGAGGAAGCAAGGCACAAGTTTGAGTTTCGAGATAATTTTGGCAAGAGATTTACTCTTGAAGAGTTAAGCTACCGCACTAACTTAGATCCTCTAACAATTAGAAAAGTTTTGAATCGTAGGAAGGGAGTTGACAAGCGAACACTTGAGGCTCTCTTTCTTGGTTTTGATAGCTCTCTATGCGAAGGCTACTATTCAACCTCAGATTCCAATGGCCGTCAAGATTGGGGGGAAGCTGTTTCTGTCTTAGCATTTTACGGACGTACAGAAGAACTCAGTACTCTGGATGAGTGGCTGCTGAAGGATTCGTGTCGGTTAGTTACCATTCTCGGAATGGGTGGAGTAGGAAAAACTTCTCTGTCGATTAAATTGGCAGAACTAATGCAAGACAAATTTGATTGTATTGTCTGGCGATCGCTGTATGACGCTCCACCCATTGATACATTCTTGGGTAGCATCATTCAGTTTCTGTCTGACGAGCAAGAAACTGAGGTAGAATTGCCGGAAAGCGTTAGTGATAAGATTTCCCAGTTGCTTAACTACTTTAAGGAAATGCGCTGCTTGGTCGTATTCGATAATGTAGATGCTGTATTACGTGGTGGGAGTCGAGCAGGACAATATAGCCTTGGATACGAGCAGTATGGCGAACTCCTCAAACGAGTAGGTAAATCAGACCACCAGAGTTGCTTGCTACTGACAACGCGAGAAAAACCTAAAGAGATCGCCTCTCTAGAAGGAGAAGCCTTGCCAGTGCGAACTTTGCGATTGGGTGGACTAAAAGAAGGAGAGGGAGAGGAAATTCTTAAGAGTAAGAGGCTTAAGGGTTTAGAAACTCAATTCAGCGCACTGGTTACACGCTATGGAGGCAATGCCTTAGCCTTAAAAATTGTCGCAACTACAATTCAAGATTTATTTGATGGTTATATTTCTGAGTTTTTAAAGGAGGAAACCACCGTATTTGGCGATCTTCGCGACCTATTAGACCAGCAATTTGAGCGTTTATCTGATGAGGGAAAGCATGTAATGTACTGGCTAGCGATTAATCGGGAGCCAGTGAACCTCTCTAAGTTACGAGAAGATTTAGTATCGCCTTTTCCCCAACTGAATTTAGTTGAAACGCTGGAGTCTTTGGGACGGCGATCGCTCATTGAACGACATACAACTTGCTTCACCCTACAGCCTGTCGTGATGGAGTATGTGACAAGTCGCTTGGTTGAGCAAGTTTGTGAGGAGATTGCAAAGCAGGAGTTTTCACTTTTTAGAAGCCATGCTCTGATCAAAGCTACCGCCAAAGACTATATCAGAGAGACTCAAATTCGTCTGATTCTCTATCCCCTGATTAACCGATTAATTCCACTGTTGCAAGGTAAAAAAAACTTGGAATATGAACTGACTCAAATCTTACTCAAGCAGCGAGAGAAGTCACCCTTGGAGCCGGGATATGTAGCAGGTAATATTCTTAACTTACTCAATCAACTAGAAACTAATTTAACAGGCTATGATTTCTCTGGTTTAACCATTTGGCAAGCTGACCTCCGAGATGTAAATTTGCAAAATACGAATTTTGCTTATGCCAATCTAGCGAGGTGTACGTTTACTGAAACCTTTGGCGCTATTCATGCGGTAGCCTTTAGTCCTGATGGAGAACTTTTGGCGGTAGGTGACAGTAATGGAGAAATTCATCTGTACCAAGTTAGCGATGTGCAACCAGTCTTCATCTGCACGCGACACAAGAGTTGGGTAACATCACTGACGTTCAGCCCTGATGGTAAGATTCTCGCTAGCGGTAGCACAGATTACACCATAAAGCTATGGGATGTTAGTACTGGTCAATGCCTTCGCACCTTAGAAGGGCATACAAATGAGGTTTGGTCGGTTGCATTTAGCCAAGATAATTGCACATTAGCAAGTGGCAGCGATGACTGCACCGTGAAGCTATGGAATAGCAGCACTGGAGAATGCTTGAAAACACTCCAGGGACATCTTAGTTGGGTACTCTCTGTTGTCTTTAGGGGAAATACTCAACTGTTGAGTGGTAGTGACGATCGCACCGTTAAATTGTGGGATATCAACACTGGAAAGTGTATGCAAACGTTTGAAAAGCATCATAATAGTGGAATCCGGTCAATTACCCTCAGTCCAGATGGTCAAATACTGGCAACTGGCAGCGAGGATCAAACTATTAAGCTATGGAAGACTCAAACGGCTGAATGTCTCAAAACACTTATAGGGCATTCAAATCGAGTTTTTTCAGTGGACTTCAGTCCCGAAGGCGACATTTTGGCTAGCGGCGGGCACGATCATCATGTAAAGTTATGGGATGTCGATACGGGTGAATGTTTCAAAACGCTTCAAGGACATTTCAGTTGGGTGTTTGCAGTTGCCTTTAGTCCCCAAGGTAAACTTTTGGCTAGTGGCGGCCATGATCAAACCGTGAAGCTATGGAGCGCCGATACAGGTGAATGCCTCAAGACCCTACAAGGATATACCAATCAAATACTCTCTGTTAGCTTTAGTCCTGTTAGTGCTAGTTTGTCAAGCATTGGTCAAATTTTTGCTAGTAGCAGCCGCGATCGCACTGTGAGGTTATGGGATGCCGCAACTGGCGAATGCCTCCAAGTGTTAAAAGGACATTCCAACTCGGTTCATTCAGTTATCTTTAATCATCAAGGAAATATCCTAGTCAGCAGTAGTGTAGATAAAACACTAAAAATATGGGATGTTTCTTCAGGTCAAACCTTAAAAACTTTACAGGGACATCGCGCCGCAGTTTTATCGATTGCCTTTAGTCCCGACAGCCAGACGATCGCAAGTGGCAGTGAGGACTGTACTATAAAATTATGGGATGTTCGTTCGGGTCGAACCTTAAGAACCTTACAGGGACATAACGCTGCGGTTTGGTCAGTTGCCTTCATCTCTCAAGGCGAGATATTGGCAAGTGGCTCCTGGGATCAAACGGTCAAGTTATGGGATATTCACACGGGTAACTGCCTCAGAACGTTGGCAGGACACACGAGTTGGATTTGGGCAATTGCGATCGCCCCTGATGGTAATACCCTGGCAAGTGCTAGTCCAGATCGAACAATCAGGCTGTGGAATTCGCACACGGGTGACTGCCTCAACGTTTTGCAAGCAGACACAAACTGGTTGCAATCGATCGCCTTTAGCCCTGATGGCAGAATACTGGCTAGCACGAGTCACGATCTGACAATTAAGTTGTGGGATGTCTCTACAGGTGAGTGCCTGAAAGTTTTGCACGGACATACAGGCTTGGTTTGGTCAGTTGCTTTTAGTCCAGACAACCAAACCTTAGTTAGTGGCGGTGACGATGAAACGATTAGACTTTGGGATATCGTAGCAGGCAAATGCTTAAAAACCATGAGAGCAAGTAAGCCCTATGAACAAATGAATATTTTCGGAGTTAAAGGTTTAACTGAGGCGACAACTGCCACGTTGACCTCTTTAGGAGCAGTTATCTAAGTTCAAACCATTAGCCCAGTAGTCTGCCAACCCAAAAATGTTAGGTGGAGGTTGGGGAAAGGGTAAAGGGGAAAGGGAAAAGGGTAAGGGATAAAAAACCTTTCCCCCTTATACCGTTTCACTTTAAGATTGATACAAATAGGCAGCAGGGGAGCAGGGGGAAAGAATTAGAGATTGATTATTTGTATCAGACATTTCGTGAAATGGTATTAGCCTCGTTCCCAGCTTGGAGGCTGGGAATGTATTCCCAGAGGCTCTGCCTCTGGTCAAGAAAGAGGAGGCGAAGCCTCCCAGAATGGATTCCCAGCCTGGAGTCTGGGAACCAGTTAGGGCAAGGGCTGTGTCTTAACTTAGTGCCATTCGTTTTAAATCC
Source organism: Nostoc sp. ChiSLP03a (assembly GCF_034531215.2). Classification (NCBI taxonomy): domain Bacteria; kingdom Bacillati; phylum Cyanobacteriota; class Cyanophyceae; order Nostocales; family Nostocaceae; genus Nostoc; species Nostoc sp. ChiSLP03a. Next base: position 40,585 of record NZ_JAVRBQ020000065.1, on the reverse strand, counting down.
CTTACCCTTTCCCCTTTCCCCAGCCCTCACCCAGCTTTCGTTGGCTTGCCAGACTACTAGCTCACTGAGACATGACTGTTTGGGCTGCTTGGAGGGTGCGATCAATGTCTGCTTCGGTATGAGCTAAAGAAGTAAATCCGGCTTCAAATTGAGATGGAGCTAAATAAATTCCATGTTCCAACATACCGCGATGGAAGCTAGCAAATTTACTTAAGTCAGACTTCTTAGCATCCTCATAATTGCGAATCGGGACTTCGTTAAAGAAGAAACCAAACATCCCGCTAATCTGACCGCCACAGACAGCATGACCTGTTTGTTTAGCAATTTCCAGTATCCCATTTGTGAGTCGCTTGGTAAGGCGATCGAGATACTCGTAAGTTCCAGGTTGTTGCAACAACTCTAGCGTCTTAATTCCTGCCGTCATTGCCAGTGGATTCCCCGAAAGCGTTCCGGCTTGATACACGTTTCCGGCTGGAGCAACCATCGACATAATTTCTTGGCGACCGCCATAAGCGCCTACGGGCAGACCGCCGCCGATAACCTTACCTAAAGTAGTCAAGTCAGGAATAACACCAAATTTCTCCTGCACCCCGCCGTAAGCGATGCGAAAGCCTGTCATCACTTCATCAAATATTAATAGCGCCCCATGCTCTTGTGTAAGTTTTCGCAAACCTTCAAGAAAACCCGCAGCAGGTGGAATAAAACCTGCATTTCCAACAACTGGTTCTAGAATTACACCAGCAATTTCATCAGGATTTTGCTCGAATAATACTTTTACTGCTTCTAAATCGTTGAAAGGAGCGGTCAGCGTATTGCTAGTTACGGATTTGGGTACGCCAGGAGAATCAGGCAAGCCGAGAGTGGCAATGCCTGAGCCAGCCTTAACGAGAAACATATCGGCGTGCCCGTGGTAACAGCCTTCAAACTTGATTACTTTCTCCCGCCCCGTAAAAGCTCGCATCAGACGAAGCACAGCCATACAAGCTTCCGTGCCGGAGTTGACAAAACGCACCATTTCGATACTGGGAACAGCATCGATTACCATCTGTGCCAGTACATTTTCTAGATAGCAGGGCGCACCAAAGCTAGTTCCTTTTTCCAAGGCATCGTGGAGAGCAGCAATGACTTCAGGATGAGCGTGACCGCAGATAGCAGGCCCCCAACTGCCGACATAATCGATATATTGATTGCCATCCACATCCCAGATGTAAGCATCCTTGACGCGATCGAATACAATCGGCTGTCCGCCAACAGATTTGAAAGCCCGCACGGGAGAACTGACTCCTCCTGGCATTAATTTTTGGGCAGCAGCAAAGATTTCCGCTGATTGGGTGGTTTTTAAGCGAGTCGTTGCAATCATAATTTTTTCTCCTGAGATTTTGACTTGGGTTCTAGAGTTATAGCAACACGCAAGGTGGTTAGGACATCAACAGACGATAAAACTTAGACACAAAAAGGCTTTTCACCCAGTCCCCAGTCCCTTGCTATAAAAGTTAGCTGAAACCAACCGTCTTATTTCAATTCGAGCATGACTTCATTGCGTCTGAATGCGGGCAAGATGAAGGGAGAATCATAGAAAGCATAAATCGGTTTACCTTTTGGCTCGATACCTTGCTGAACCAGAAAAGCAAATAATTTGGCTTCCTTTTCTTGCAATTGTTCATCCCCAGCCGAGCCGGAGAAACGAATTGCCGCAACTTTGTTGCTGGGAACTTCTTTGATAGTAATGCGAGAGTCTTTTGGTTTTGGCAGCGTTGCCAGGGTGTATTCTGAGGGCATCACGAACTGTATCGCCCAAGTGCTTGTAGCAATATTTTCTCCCGCTTCTTGTTGAATGACAGGCGCAGTCATGGCGATTTTTTCACTTGGCTGAGATTGCGTGACGGGCGCGGTCATGGCAATTTTTGTTACAGACGTGTTTTCACCAAATATGTAAGCGGCAAGAATCGAAAAAGCAGCTTTGTTTGCTCGATCTCTTTGGGCTTCAATGAGTGTTTCGGCGACAATTTTTGGCTCGTATTGCCGGATTTCAATATCATCATAGGATTGCAATACGCAATATTTTGGTTCTTCGGTTTGACTCATCAGACTTTCACAAATAACTAAAATTAATCGTATAAAACTAGTTGCCTACTTTTTGTACTAACCGTCCGTCTTCCATCTCGATGATGCGATCGGCAATATCAAGAATTCGATTATCGTGAGTGACTAGTAAAATGGTGCAACCCTGCTCTTTAGCTAAACGCTGCATGATATCTACAACATCGCGACCCGATTTTTTATCGAGAGCAGCAGTAGGTTCGTCGGCAAGAACAATTTTAGGATGACTGACTAGGGCACGAGCGATCGCAACTCGCTGTTTTTGCCCTCCAGAGAGACTGTCTGCATAATAATCGATGCGATCGCCCAAACCAACACTTTTGAGAGTATCCGTCGCCAGTCGATCCATATCTTGCTTTAGATACTCATCATGCAGTTCTAAAGACATTCGGACATTCTGCTTTGCTGTTAAGAAAGTCAATAAATTGTGTGCTTGAAAAATATAACCAATCTGCCGCCGTACTTCCATCAATTGCCGCTTACTAGCCCCACACATTTCCTGTCCCAAAACTTTCAGGTTGCCTTCTTTAGCGGCTCTCAATCCACCTATTAGTGTTAGTAAGGTGGTTTTACCAGAACCAGATGGCCCAGTCATAATTACGATTTCTCCAGAATAAATGTCGAGATTAATATCAAACAAGACTTGCTTGCAGAGTTGTCCCCGACCGAAGTAGTAATCGAGATGGCAAACTGAAATAACTGGTTGTTGGGAAGTATTTTGAACTTGGAGTTTTGAGCTTCGATCGAGACTAATTTCTTGCAGCATGAGAGTTCAACTGTAAATTTGGGTTTTGTTCTAGAAAACTATGAGTTTTGAAATGCAATATTTTGCTAAACTTGAACTCAAAACTTAGAAGATATCAGCTGGATCGGCTGCTCGTAATTTTTGTATGGCAAGCGTTCCCGCTCCAATACACATAACGAAAGTCAAAATTAGCACAGTTACCGCGCGAGCTAGTTTCATTGCAGTCGGTAAAAACGTCACGGATTGAAAAAAAATGTAAAATCCACTTGAGAGCAAAAAACCTGGAATAAAGCCCAAAGCTGCTAAAATAAAAGCTTCTTGAGCGATAACTTTAATTAGATATATATCGCTGTAACCCATTGCTTTTAAAGTTGCATATTCGGGCAAATGATCTGAAACATCAGTATAAAGAATTTGATAAACAATGACTGCTCCAACTAAAAACCCGATTGCAACACCAAGGTTAAAAGTCGGGCCAATAGAGGAGCCTGTAGACCAATATGCACTTTCACGAGCAGTGAATTCAGCGATGTTTAGTACTAGTAAATCATCCGGTAGCTTGGCTCGTAAATCAGCCTGGATCTGCTCAATGGAAGCATTTGATTCTACGTCAATAATACCCAGATCGATGTCGTTTGCTTGGCGTTGGGGAAAGAGTCGTAAAAAGGTAGAATCGCTAACGATTAGATTGCCGTCAGCAGAAAAAGAAGAACCGAGCTTAAATAATCCAACTATTTGAATTTGATAATCGTTAGTTTGGACGATCAGCGGATTCTGTTTTTTCAGCAAAGTAGGAACGTCCCCAAGCTGAGGAACCAATCCAGCTTTATCAAATAACGCTCGATTCAATAACTTCAGTTTATTCAATTGTCGATTGACTTCTGGTAAGTCAAATGCTGGCTGATTTGGATCGATTCCATAGACGAAAAGTTTCCGGCTAGCTCGATTTTCAGGATTTCGCCACGATGCTTGACTCACATATAGCGTCGCTAGGGATTTTACACCGTTAATACCTGCTATTTTATAGAGTTTATTTCTGGAAAAACTTTTGATAGATTGCAAGTTATCAGACAGTTTATTGACTAAAAATAAATCTCCTTTAAGCGTGGTATAGGGAGTAACTTGCGAATCAAATAGTGCATCCCTAACTCCCAGTTGAAAAAACATGAGAAAATCGGCAAAGGCTATTCCTGCTATCGCAACTAACAGACGACTCTTTTGACGGCTCATTTGCCGCCAAGCAAGTGGGGTTTTACGAAATAATTTATCGAATATAGTCAAGTTGCTTCGCTCCAATTCAAAATTATAAATTCAAAATTCAAGCAACATATCGTTGGGTGAAGTGAAGATACGATGAATCGCGTCTCCACAAAATGGTTTGTTTGCTGCATTATTTTTGATAATTAGTATTAATTTTGCTTGTTTGCTTTTATTGTTTGATATTGTTATTCGGTTGAATGGCAACCTGTACTTGCAAGTTAGTTAAGTTTGCAACTCGTTTGCTAGCTTGGGGATCGAGTGCAATTCTCACTTCAACAACTTTGCGATCAAGATTTTCTCCAGGTTCGCCGCTAGTTACTTCTTGTTGGATCACCTGTAGTCCAATCAGCCGAACGGTTCCGCGCAACTCTTGGGAGAAGGACTCGCTGGAAATCTTTACTTGTTGACCTTCACGAACTTTGCCAATATCAGTTTGATATATCTCTGCGATCGCTTCCATCGAACTGGTTTGTCCGAGTTCGGCAATGCCTTTCTCGCCAACGACTTCTCCGGGTTTGGCCTTAATGTCAAGAATCCGACCTGCTATAGGTGCGCGGATATAAACTTCAGCAAGATCGGCTTCAGCTTTTTTGACTGCGGCGATCGCTTTGTTAACCTCGGCCCGAGCTGCTTGCACGTCTACCGGACGTACCTCAGCAATCTTATTTAGGTTGGCCTTAGCTTGCTCGATTTGCTGCCGTAGGGTATCTACACTCTTATTTTGGTTAGCTTTAGCTTCGGTAAGCTGTGCTTGCGCTGTTTCTAGAGCAAGTTGTTTTCGATCTACTTCCACAGCAGAAATCGCGCCGTTTTGGTAAAGCGAGGAATAGCGATTATATTCACTATTAGCAGTTTTAACTTCGGCTTGCCAGCGAGAGATGGTGGCTTCTCTAGTAGCTATTTCGCCCTTTAACTCTTCTTCCAAGCGATCGATTTCAGCTTTTTGGGCAGCAATCTCTCCAGATTTGGCGCCAGCTTGCACCTTGGCTAACTCTGCTTGGGATACTTTGACTTGTGCTTGCGCTTCCAGTAGAGCATTTTGCAGCCGATCGCGCGAATCCATAATGGCGATCGCTTGACCTGCTTTAACGCCACTGCCTCGTTGTACAAGCAATTTGGCTACGCGATCATTGCTTAAGGTAGCAGGTACGGATACTTTAATGACTTCCGTTGCTGGTTCTATCCGTCCTAAAGCGGTAATTTCTTCAATCTTTGGTCTGGGTTGCACAACTTCAACGGGTTTGCCGATTGGTTTTGATTGAGAAATACCGTAGAAAGCGATAATTCCTGTAAGCGCAGTACCAGCAAAAACGACAGCCAGCGTCCATTGCTTTGAAGGTTTTGAGAGCGATTGTAAATTCATGTCAATACTTCAAATTTCAGCGAGGACTTTGGTAATGAAAAGCATAAAACACATATATAGCAAGGGACTGGGGACTGGGGATTGGGTGAAAAGTCTTGTTGTGTCTAAGTTTTATCATCTGTTAATGTCCTAACCACAAAGGCTTGTGCTATAAATTACAGAATTATCCGTAAAATTGTCTTTGGTCATTAGTCATTTGTCCTTTGTTAATACAAATGACTAATGACAAATGACAAATGACATTTCTGATGTTTTGACGGCAAAAGTTAAACTACAAGAGATGTCAGGCTTGCCCAATCTTGAGGCTTTAAGAATACTTCGTACAACTCGGCTTCTGGGGTGTTGGGTTCGGGTTGATAGCCATACTCCCAACGCACTAATGGAGGTAAAGACATCAAAATTGATTCGGTGCGTCCGTTAGTTTGCAATCCGAAAATCGTGCCGCGATCGTAAACTAAATTGAATTCAACGTAGCGTCCGCGCCGATATAATTGAAAATTACGTTGGCGATCGCTGTACTCCATTGACTGCCGCCGCTTGACAATTGGCGTGTAAGCAGGTAGAAAAGCTTTACCACAATCTTGTGCGAATGCAAATAATTCTTCCCAATTGCGGGTTTGTGGTATGTCAACGCGATCGCTGTTATCTGCGGCTGCTCCTTTGGGATCGGGGCCTCGATAAAGCTGACCTTGACCGTCTTGATAGTCAAAAAAGATGCCGCCAATGCCCCGCATTTCTTGACGATGTTTGAGATAAAAATACTCGTCGCACCAAGGTTTAAACACTGGATAATATTCGGGATCGTGCGCGTCACAAGCCTGTTTTAATGTGTAATGAAAATGAGCCGCATCTTCAGCAAACGGATAGTAAGGCGTTAAATCGATGCCGCCGCCAAACCACCAAACCGGGCCAGCTTCAAAGTAGCGATAGTTGAGATGAACGGTTGGCACATAAGGATTGCGCGGATGCAATACCATTGAAGTGCCGGTGGCATAAAACTGATGTCCATTAGCCTCTGGACGTTGTGCCAAAATTGAAGGCGGCAAATGAGAACCCCAGACTTCAGAGAAATTAACTCCACCTTGCTCGAATACTGCACCGTCGCGGATGACGCGCGATCGCCCTCCACCTCCTTCGGGTCGTTCCCATGCATCTTCCTGAAACGTGCCTTCGCCATCTAGCTGTTGCAAACCCTGACAGATTTCGTCTTGCAACTGTTGCATGAACTGGCTGACTCTAGTCTTGGCATCAACTGGGGGTAGAGGTTTGGATTGAGTTGCTGGAGCAGTTAAAGTAGTGTTCATGAGCAATACCTGTTTTTCCTATTTCTTAATAGCGAACATTTTTGTTTAGCCTCCTAACTTTTTAGATCCCCCTAAATCCCCCTTAAAAAGGGGGACTTTAAGAGACTCTTTGCCCCCCTTTTTAAGGGGGGTTGGGGGGATCTAAGACTTTGAAAACACGCCCTAGCCCTTCTTAAAAAGGCTACTGCGTACACAAAAATCTTTTAGAGTTGTTGCGTAACGTGGGGAAGGTTAATTTTTGCAAGTCGATGCATTAAAGTTGCAAGTCGATGCATTAAAGTTGCAGGTCGATGCATTAAAGGTGCAGGTCAAAAAACTAGGGAAGTTTCTCAAAAACTTACTGCGCTAACACAGGCAAATACTTCCGAATTAATCCGATTATGACTTCCGGCACTTCCAGTTCTGGATTCAACCCAACATCTTCTAATTCGATAAATGCTTGGATTGCTTGTGGATTTAGATTTGCAAGGCGACGCCCTACATCAGGCCCTGTAAACTTCGCTTGGCTTCCCCAAATAAAGATGGTAGGTGTTGTCAATCTTGGAATGTATTCTGATAGATCGAAGGATGAGTTACCTTGTAAAAATGACAAAGCAGCATACTCAGCATTTGGCTGCTGCGCCGATTGCACAAAAGCTTCTACAATTTCGGGAGAAAGGCGATTGGGTTGAGCAAACACTCGCTCAAAAAAGTCACGAATGCCAAAGTTGCTGACTTGGCCTGCATAAAGAACGCGATCGAGAATAGGAACACTGGCAATTTGAGCGAAAAAACTATTGCTATAGTATTGCCTAAAGTCTTTAATGCCTGACGGAAGCGTAAGAATGAGTGATTTAAACAGGTCGGGACGTTTGACTGCGGCTCGGATCGCAAATGCTCCAGTTAGGGAAGAAGCAATTATTGTTACAGGGGCTTGGCACGTTTTCTCGATGAACTCAATTAGCATTGCGATGTAGTCGCCTGGAAGATAATTTTGTTCGGGACGATCCGATCGCCCCCAGCCAATCAAGTCGGGTGCTAACACTCTATACTCTGCTGCAAATGCTGGATACACCTTCGACCACGCGTAGGCAGATGCTCCGCCTCCAATACCGTGGAAGAATATCAAAGTTTCGCGTTCGCGTAGCGTGCCCGATAGCGTATCCCCCACTCCATCGGTTGCCCAAAGTTCACCTTGGTTAGTGTAATAAGCCATCTTTCCCAAGCTAATTAAAACGGAGCGTTGAACAAAACCGAGTGGAATGAACATGATAAATTCCTCCTCTACACGAACGACATGAAATCAAAACTAAAAAGTTTAATTGCCAAGTTTTGCTAACCAACGGGCAGCATCTTTGGCATGATAGGTGAGAATCAAGTCAGCGCCAGCCCGTTTAAAGCCGAGCAGCGTTTCCATGACCACCCGTTCTTCGTCAATCCAACCGTTGAGGGCAGCGGCTTTCACCATCGAGTATTCGCCAGAAACGTTGTAAGCAGCAACGGGTAGATTACTTGCTTCCTTGACGCGCCAGATAATATCCATGTAGGCCAAGGCTGGCTTGACCATTAACATATCTGCACCTTCGCTAATGTCGAGTTCGATTTCTTTTAAAGCTTCACGACCGTTACCAAAGTCCATTTGGTAGGTTCTGCGATCGCCAAATTGCGGTATTGAGTCGGCGGCATCGCGGAAAGGCCCGTAGTAAGCTGAGGCATACTTGGCGGCATAAGATAATATCGGCGTATCTTGGTAGCCTGCTTCATCTAAACCCGAACGAATAGCTTGCACAAAACCATCCATCATTCCCGAAGGCGCGATGATATCTACGCCAGCTTTGACTTGGGAAACTGCCGTTTTTTTCAGCAATTCCAGTGTCGGATCGTTGAGAACGCGCCCAGTTAAATCACCTAATTCCAGATAACCGCAGTGTCCGTGACTGGTGTATTCGCACAGGCAGGTATCGGCAATGACGATTAATTCCGGGACTGCTTGTTTGACGGCAGTGGCAGCTTGCTGCACGATGCCGCAATCGTGCCAACCGCCTGTTGCGTCTAAATCCTTGTCTTCAGGAATGCCAAATAAAATAATGGCTGGAATGCCGAGGTCGTAGACTTCCTTGGCTTCTTCCACGATTTTATCTACAGAAAGTTGGTAAACTCCGGGCATGGATTTAATTTCGTTGGCGATCGCCTTACCCGGTACGGCAAAAAGTGGGTAAATTAAATCACTAGTTGTCAGGACATTTTCGCGCACCATCCGCCGCAATTGGGGATGGCTTCTCAGCCGACGCGGACGATGAATTGGAAACATAGTATTAATATGAACATAAACTTCTTGGCATTTGTGGGGAAAAGGTTAAGGGGTAAAGGGGAAAGCGGCATCCAATTTTTCTGTTTCCCCCCTGCGTACACAGCGACAGGATTTGCAACTCCCTAACTGCGCTGGACTGTCTGGAAAATTTCAGTCAAAATCTCTGTAGCTCCTTGTTGCCGCAAGTTATGAGCTAATTGAATACCTAAATTTTCGGTCTCGCTAGCAGTGCCCGTAACCGAATCTTTGACTAGACGTTTGCCATCGACGCTGGCAACTAATCCTGTTAATGTAAGATTATTGTCGTCCAGTTGGGTATTAACACCGATGGGTACTTGGCAACCGCCTTCTAGTTCTCGTAAAAACGCACGTTCGGCTAAAACGCGATCGCGGGTTGGAACGTGTTCGATTGCTTTGAGTAATGACAGCACTTGCAAATCGTCGGCGCGGCATTCAATCCCTAACGCTCCCTGTCCGACGGCATAAAGAGAAAGTTCGGTGGGCAGAATTTGATGAATGCGGTTGCTCATTCCCAATCGTTGCAATCCTGCTGCTGCTAAAATCAGCGCATCGTATTCTCCATCATCCAACTTTGCCAAGCGGGTATTTAAGTTGCCGCGCACGTCTTTAAAGGTAAAGTGGGGGAAGTGATAACGCAACTGTGCGAGGCGGCGCAGGGAAGATGTACCGATGACTGCGCCTTCTGGCAGTGTATCGATTTGCTTATCTTTATATTTTTGATGCACGACTAAAGCATCTGCCGGGTTTTCCCGTTCTGTTACGGCTGCTAAGGCTAACCCCTCTGGCAAGCAAGTCGGCAAATCTTTGAGAGAGTGAACCGCAAAGTCAATCTCTTGGTTGAGCATTCCCAATTCGAGTTCTTTGGTGAATAATCCCTTATCGCCAATCTTGGCTAATGCCACATCTAAGATGTTGTCGCCTTGGGTGGACATAGTGTGGACTTCAAAGGAAATATCAGGAAAGTGCTTTTGGAGTTGTTCTCGAACCCAGTAAGTTTGTACGAGTGCGAGTTGGCTTTTACGAGAACCGATGCGGATGGTGCGAACGGGAGTCGAGATGTTAGATGAAGCGGGTTGAACTGAAGTCATAACTTTTAGTTAAGATCGTTTGACGAGTAGCTGAGTTGTTTGACTGTCTCGAAAAAGAAAGCAACATTCTCTTCGGGAGTGTTTTGTAAAATCCCGTGACCGAGATTGAGGATGTGCTTCTGGTTCCCCGCTTTGCGGATCGTGTCGAGAATGCGATCGCGAATCAGTTCTTTAGTACCAAACAACACGCACGGATCGATATTTCCTTGGACTCCAATATTTGCACCAAGTCGCTGCCGCGCTACTGCCATATCTACAGTCCAGTCCACGCTGACGATATCAACACCCGATTGCGCCATTAACTCTAGGATTCCAGCACTGTTGTTGATATACAAAATCAACGGTGTATCCGGGTGCGTTGCTTTAACCTGTTGCACGACTCGTTGCAGGTAAGGTAGAGAAAACGTCTGGAAATCTTCAGGACTGAGTTGTCCCGCCCAAGAGTCAAATAGTTGCACGACTTGGGCACCAGCATCAATTTGGTAGCGGGCGTAAACTGCGATCGCATCTGCCAGTTTCCCTAAAAATTGATGCAGCATCGCAGGTTCGCAGAAAGCCATCTTTTTGATAATGGCGTAGTCTTTCGAGCTTTTGCCTTCAATTGCATAGGCAGCTAGCGTCCAAGGTGCGCCCACAAAGCCTAAAACCGTAGCTTGAGTGTTCACTTCTTGGCGTAGCGTCCTCAAGATTTGCTGCACGAAGGGTAAAGAAGCTTCGGGGTCAAGGACAGTCAGTGCCTCTATTTGTGCTGGCGTGCGAATTGGGCGCTCGAATATTGGCCCTTTACTTTCTAGAATGTCAAATGAGATACCCATACCAGGCAACGGCGTGAGGATATCGGAAAACATAATCACTCCGTCGGGTTGGAAGGCGCGGAAAGGTTGCAGTGAGATTTCCACGGCTAAGTCAGGGTTTTCGGAGCGATCGCGGAACGAAGGATACTTCTGACGCAAATCTCGATAAACTTTCATGTAGCGACCTGCTTGGCGCATCACCCATACAGGAGGGCGATCAAGTACCTCACCTCGTGCAGCTTGCAGTAATGTATAATTCCCCATGTATTTCTCTCTGGATTTAATAATTTGAGCTGAAGCTAAAAATTATGGCCTTGCATCAATGCAGAATGAATTGAGATTGTTAGCCAAGGTGCGAAGAAAAATTCATCCCAGAATTCAAAACGAACTCTATATTTATTAGGAAACTTCAAGAAATAAATTATCCAATCTTGTGGGGTGGGCATCCTGCCCGCCCTATGGACTGGGCTATCGTGTCGCCCACCCCACAATAAATAATCAGTTCCTTAGTTCTTCAATAAGACAGAAGAAGGTTGGATTAAATTTCCGTTCGAGTTGTTTGATTGGTTCTGATAAGGTTTCATACCCCATCCCATCGCCAAACATTTTTGCCGAAGTTTGCGATAAGCAAGAGATAAATTATCGCAAGGAACGTGAACTTCGTCTGACAACTTATCTGGAACTGCCATCGGATATTCGGACTCAACCACTCCCTTATCTTCCATCACAACTTTGTAAGCTGCCCGTTGAAATATGCCATCAGCCCAAGGGAAAGTTAAAAAACTGCGAAACTGAATTCGCTTGGTAATTGTGGTGCGATCGTCAATAGGAACGTGAACAGTAAAATTAACCAGCTTGCCACGACCGAAGTCAACCACTAAGCGCGTGATATTGGGCATATAAAAGCCCAGAGTCACTTTTACATTAGCTTTCAATGGGCGAAAGACAAAGGCGAAAATGTCTTTTGCTTTGGTGTAATCTCTGACATTAACTTTGGCGTGACCCTCCCATTCCCCGATATTCAGTTCGTAATCTTCCATTTTTTGCTCTAATGCAAACCCATTGCCGAAGGACTTGGAATGAATAATAGATACGTGAGACATATCCATATCATTTTCTAGAGTCCGGGTGTAGTGAGCGTTGAGTTCGTATTCAAAGAAAATTTTCTGTAGGCTTCGGTCTTCATATTCTGGCAAAGGTGGAATTGGCGGACGTTCTTTTTCCGGTAAGTCCCCATAAAATAGCCAGATAAAACCGTATTTTTCCTGTATTGGATAACTATCTACGCGAGCATTCTTAGGAATAGGAATTCCGAGTTGATTAGCAGGAATGTTAATACATCTTCCATCTGCTTGAAACTTCCAGGCATGATAGGGACAATGGATACAGTCATCTTTTACCCAACCGAGAGATAAGGCAGCACCACGATGGGGACAACGATCTTGGAGAGCGATTAGTTGTCCTTTAGCGTTACGGTAGAAGACAAATTTCTGATTTAATATCCGAACTTGCTTGGGCTTTGTAGTAACGGCGGCGCTAAACTCACAAGCGTACCAGAAGTTTTTTAACATGCTTGCTTCCTGCTATTGCTATTAAGAATCATGGATTTTCTTAAGTTACGCTCTGAGCAATAACTTCCTCAACTTTTGCATGGACTTCAATACTTTCAAGTCTCATTTGAGCAACTTTGATGTTTTTTGCTGCTATCTCGACGGTGCTGATTGATAGAGAGGATGTTTGGGCAACAACATTAGATTGCACCTCTGGCGTATCCAAATTAAACACCACTTGTAGAACCTGAAGGACAAGACGTTGAGCTTCTAAATCCCGCTGTGTCCGCAGTTGCACCATCGGTTCGTGGAGAATTTTGTTGATAATCCTTTGAGTTAGGGCTTCCACAGCTTCTTGATGTTTTTTAGCAAAATCAGACCCCATACGCGACAAAGCTTTTTCTAACTCTTGTTCGCGAATTTTTTCCATTTTTTCGCGTAAACAGCTAATAATGGAAACAGTTTCTCGCGATCGCAACCAACTTTGAAATGCGTCTAAATCCTCTTGGATTAATGCTTGCGCCTCTATTGCCATTTGCCTACGACTTTCTTGATTCTGGGCAACAACGGTTTTTAAATCATCAACATTAAACACTTGCACATGAGGTAACTCATTAACGTCGGCATCAACGTTACGAGGCACTGAAATATCAACCAGCATCAAAGGCTGTTCGGGTTGCAATGCAGCTTTGAGTTTGGCTCTATCAAGCAAGGGTTCAACTGAAGCAGTGCTGGTAAAAACCAAGTCGGAAGCTGCCACTAATGACATCAATTCAGAAAGCGGATAATATTGCACTCCAGCATCACTAAATTGATTCGCCAATTCCTGAGCGCGTTCGAGGGAACGATTGACAATGGAAATTTGAGTTGCGCCTTTAGCAATTAGATGCTGCACGAGTCGCCGAGCCATGTTACCAGCGCCGACAATTGTCACTCGACAAGCCGATAACTTTTCTACTTTGATTTGGGCTAATTCTACTGCCGCAGAGCTAACCGAAACCGCACCCGTACCGATTGATGTCTGCGTTCTCACCCGCTTGGCAGTGGTAACGGCTTGCTTAAATAACTGATTGAGGATGCGTTCGCCCTGATTGTGTTGCTGAACCAGTTGATAGGCGTGTTTGACTTGAGCAAGAATTTGTCCTTCTCCCAACACCAAGCTATCCAAACCAGAAGCAACTTGCATCAAATGTTTAACGGCTTCTTGCTGTAACAGAGTAAATAAGTATTGATGTAAATCTGCAAAAGGCAGTTTACTGTACTCGCAAAGAAACTCCGTCACCTCTTGAGCTGCCCGATCTATCTTGTTGACAACTACGTAAATTTCTAAACGATTGCAAGTGCTAAGAATGGCAGCTTCTTCAATGTGAGAGTATTTACACAGCTGGGCGATCGCGTTTTCAATTCGCTCTTCTGGAATACTCAGTTTTTCCCGAATTTCAACCGGAGCTGTTTTATGACTAAGACCTACAAGTGCGATATTCATGTTTCCTCTTTTGAAGTTTGTCTTCTTCTAGAGCCTCGGTCAAGTAATATGGATGGTGAATCAGAGTTGATTTTAAACAAGATGATTGAGAAATGACTTATACTGCGATCGCAGATTTCGTAGCAACTTCCTTAACAAGTTGGTTTTTCGGTTGGGCAATTTGTTCGTATTCAAAAAAGCCAGAGTTAAATATTCCTTTGGGATCGTACTTTCTTTTCATTTGATTAACTTTTGGCCAGTAATCGCCAAATTGGCTTTGCCACTGTTGAATAGTAAAATCTATCCAGCAAGTTAAATATCTTTTTCCACCCATTTCTAAACTCAGGTTACTCAGCTTTTTCAATTCAGCCAAGATGGGTTGAACTTGCGATTTCGGAATGCTGGGATAAATTCCAAACCCAATAATCAGTTCTTCCTCTTGCGGTAAACGAAACATCGGCTTGGTGTTATTGCGATTTACCAAGCAAAAACAGCCCATTTGTGCTTTACTAATATCGAGAAAAGAAGGCAACTGTTTGAGAGCCGTTTCCATGTAATCTTTAGCAGATGAGGCTGGAAGAAAAACATCCATCCAAGGGTGAGCAATATCCTTGCTATCTACTTGAATCATGGGTTCGATGAATTTTTCAAATTCCAAGTCTTCAGTATGGATATGACGGTAAAAATTTAAGCTAGCAAGGATTTCTTTGTCATCAATAACCTCAAGAGAACTTGCTTCAACAGTAATTCGCAACGTGTAAAACCATTGAATCAAAGGTTGCATTATCCCTGTAGCTCTGGATACTCCTTGCAAACAGGGAACTGGGAAAGATACAAGATGATCGACTCTTTGTTCGCTGACTAAAACCCGTTTGTCATCTAAAAGAGCATCTAGATTGTCATAAAACAATAAATAGGTGCGGGTTTGAGAAGGGTAAACTTTGAGTTTGTGCTGAACTTGGGTAATAATTCCAAACTGACCGTAACCGCAAAGTACGTGATTAAAAAGTTCGCTGTTTTTTTCAGGCGTACACCAGAGAATCTCGCCTTCTGCTGTTACCACTTCTAAACCAAGACAATTATCAGCTTGATTTCCGTAACGAAAAGAGGCTGCACCTATACCACCCGCAGAATGAGTTCCTCCTAAAGAAACACCAAAATAATTGGTTAATACGGGAGGAACTAAACCATCAGGAATACAAGCATCGATTACTTGATTCCAAGAAGTCCCCGCATCAGCTTTAAACCAAAGTTGCTCTTTTTGGATATCTCGAATTTTATCGAGATTCCTCATATTTAAAACGATTCCATCTTGGTTTAAAGACTGACCGCCTAACGAATGTCCCGCAGCGCGTGAAGAAACTACTAATCCTTTTTGAGCGGCATATTTAACAGTTTGGGCAATATCGTTAGCGTTTTCGGGAGTAACAACAACTTGGGGAGACTTTTGGAGTATACCACCAAAATCTTGTGAAACTTCTGTCAAAATTTCTGAAGCGTTGCTGACTTCACCTGCAATCAAATGCTTCAGGTCTTGAATGATGCCATTCATAAAAGTTACGATCCTTTAGAAAGAGACGTTTTTAAAAGGTTCATCCCAATCTGCAAGATTTTAGGAGTCAAGCGAATCAAATCGAGAATATGAGAGAACAAGCTGGGTGATTTTTGTGGTTTTACTTCTAACCCTTTGGCAGGTCTTTCATATTTGAACATACAAACGCAGTCACCATCTGCTTGCTTACTAATAATTGCAGCTTTCATCCCAGGAAATGCTCTCCTGGTTGCTTCTTGTTCCATCTCGCAAATAACTCGGCAAGGACTTTCAAGCCCATATTCTTTGGCAATTGAAAGCACCGGGCAAACTCGTTGAATTTCTAGTGCAGCATCTTTTCCTGCTTGAGAAATATCTACGACTTGCATTTTGAAGCCCATGATCCGAAAAATCGGAATTGCATCGGTAAAGCCTTTGGCTATGGTGGTGTTATCAATGAAAGCACCCATGAACGCCTTTTGATGAGCAGGGTAGGCTAACATCATTTGTTCAAAAGCTGCATCTTCTCCAATTTCATCTGTTAGCTTTTTGTAGGCTGCAAATCGATTCCTAAACATACTCACTGCTTTGGAAGAATCCATTTGCATCACATCATTCATGGTAATGTCGCCAATACCTATAACGTTGTCCATTGACACTTCTCCGTATTTTTTTACTAATTTGAATGACCTGGAAAAACGAGGTAATCAACGGCTAATTGCTGCTAGATTGCAGAGAGCGATCGCCATCAACTCTTTTGCTCATAAATTCTTCCAATTGACTACATAAACTTGTCAATCAAATCTTTGGTATCCTGCTCAAAGATGGAGTTTATTATCCTGACTAATTCGGGGCTAGCATGTCCTTGGTGATTCAGGACTAGCATGAAATGAACTCCATAAGTATAGTAAAACAAGCGTCAACGCTAGATATCTGCTAAAAAACATACACAGGAATACAATGTCAACTTCCCGCAGCTGCTCAATCGAGAAATAACTCAACCATTGAACTTGTAAAAAATTGCTAATTTCAGTTTTGAAGTTGGCAAGTTCAGTTAAATTAGACCAGCGAAATGATTTGTGAATTTTTAGCCAAATACTTGTCGGCAATTTTTCCATAAATACCTTGTTCCTTCCAGTTTAGAGGCTATCTCTAAAGAAATGTGAAGAGTAAAATTTAGGCGTTTCTCATACCATTTCACTCAATTATTGATAAGTAGAAGGCAGGAGTTAGAAGGTAAAATCCTCAACAGTAAAAGGTTTCGCTGGATTGGATTTTACATTTAATTATGTCCGTTTACTTACAAATTACTTTTCTTACTTTCCCTGCGCCTGCTCAAGAAGAATGTCATTTCTATCAATCTTCAGGTGAAACGGTATTAAGATTTGGGTAGCCAACATTTTTTATCGGCTGCTGTTATCAAATCTGCTGTTGACCGCCTTTACACCCACTCTTGGGGATTTCTTAGTACCTCTAGAAGCTTTGCTTCTTCGCTATCAGCAATAGGTTGGTCGTTATAGTTCCAAAACGCTTCTCCGGGCATACAATTGAGGACGCTTTGCGTACTTACAATCCCACTTGTTAGTCCGAATCGAACACCTCTATCATGCAGGAGAATAAATTCGGCATAACGTCCGCGTCTGATGCGCTGCCAATATTTTTGCTCTTCCGTAAACTCCATATCCTTACGTTGTTTGACAATAGGAAAATAGGCAGGAATGAAAGCTTCAGAACAAGTTTTTACAAAGGAAAGTAGAGTTTCGGCATCGGAATGTTGTAAATTGTCAAAGAAAATTCCACCTACACCTCTACACTCACTGCGATGAGGAAGATAAAAGTATTCATCACACCACTTTTTCAAGCGTGGATAGAGTTCTGCATCGTGCTGGTCGCAAGCTGCTTTATGTATTTGATGAAAATGAACTGCGTCTTCTTCAAATAAGTAAATTGGTGTTAAATCACCTCCACCGCCAAACCACCAAGAACCAAGTTCAGTGCCATCACCCAACTGGAAGTACCGATAGTTAACGTGTGCTGTCGGCACCATTGGATTAAATGCATTAATCACAACACTGGTACTCGTAGCGAAGAAAGAAGTACCTTTTTCATCTGGTGCTATAGTTGTTGGGTCAGCCATCACAACATCCGATCCTCGAAAGGTGACACCAGGAGGTAACTCACCCTTCATTGATACGTAGTTGATACCTACTTTTTCAAATACATTGCCGTCCCGCAGCGACTTGTCGATATAGATGGCACCGTTACTGTTTTCACCTTGTACCCATTGACCTATTTCATCTCTTGTCCAGTGTTGTTCGTGAAGTTTACTTCCATCTATTTCCTCAATAGCTTGGCAAACATTCTCGAACATATCTAATAAAAAACTTTCAACTCTATTACTAATTGGTGGTTGCTTGACTGCTGGGTTTTCAAGAATTTGAACCATGACGATGACCTCGTTGTGACTAAATAATTATTTCCGAAGAAATTTTGGAATCTATAAAAATTGGCAGTTACTTCTCAAGTTTTCAGCTTGGAGTTTCATTGATTAAGTATGTTTGCTTCGTAGCAAAAATCTGGAAAGAAAAGAGCTAGCGTTTCGCGTGAATTACTTTTAGGTTTCGCATTACCTAAATCTTTTCGTAATCTATCTTTTTCCGTTAGCCAGATTTTTACTAGTGAAGATATAGAATTTTAGGAAAATTATAAAAAAATTATTAAGAAGTAATTGCCTAGCTTGCAGAAGAAAAACAGGGTAACTTCAATAACTGTAACTAGTCACACTTAAAATCAATTGTTTGGTAAAATTTTACCTTAACTAAACAATAAGTTATTTTTAGCTAATTTTTAACTTCAACATAATCAATATCTCATTCTTTAGATAGAAGACAAAACATTGTTGCCAATGAGCTACGCTTGTACTAATTTTTTCGCTTTTTCAATATTTAAGAAATTCCAGAAAATAAAACATACAATTTGCTAGAATAATAATTATTTAAACAGGCGAGATACACTGTATTTTTGGTAAATAGACCTGCCTTGAAAATAAAGACTGGGACTAGGAAAGTAATTAGTGAAAATTATTCAATATAAAAATAGCTCTGGAACAAACATACCGTAAGGAGTCATGCTTGTTTTTGGGTAAAATCATGGTCATCATTTGCCATTAGCACTCGATTTTTACCATCACGAGTAAATGAGCAAATATTAACTTAAATGTAAAATATCTGGTTTATCTAAAGCTTATTTTATTGATGTACAATAGTTATTTGCTCAAAAGTTACGTCATTTTTGGGTATTTTTTTTAGGTTGTATTTTGGCAGTTTTCTTGAGGCAATATCCTAAATCATTTAACTTGACACGAATTGTTTCCGAAGTTGGTAATTCTCGCTCGTCATAACCAAACTTATCAATTAATTGATGTCTCACTTCAGCCGCAGAAAGACGTGTATACATTCTTTCGTCTTTAAAGTCTGGGTCTATTTGCCTTTGCGAATCGACAATTTTTTTGATATCTTCTAAAAGATTTGGGAGTTTTGCTTCTGCTTTACTACGTCCTCTACTTCGATAGTTATCCACGCAAGTGATACTAGTAGTTAATTCTTTAATTCCTTTACTAATAGTGACGCGATTCCATCCTAACTCTCGCTCCGCTAGAGACTGTCCTCCGTGTCCTAATGCCACTACTGTTTGTGCTATAAATTTACGTTTTTCTGCACCTTTTAATTGCTGTGCGGTTTCCTTCAATAACTTTTTTAGTGAATCCGTTAATTGTATTGGCATCTCTGTTCACCCAAAAATCCAATCATCATTGAATTTACTACAAAAAGGGAGGGAGAGACTGCGATCGCCAATCTCTCCCTCTTTTTTCAGAATGATTATTATATTTGTATATTTTATTTTCTGGAATTTCTAGAGAAATACCTGTAGTGTTGTCACTACTAAATAACTTTTTTCTTAACTTCACTAGTCTTTACTGGCGAAATTTTTCAGAAAACTTACCCTAGATCACAAAGGACTTTTGAACTTTCGTTTTTGTAACCTGGATGTATAAGGAGGAGCAAGAGGCATATACGGTGATTAAAGGTAGTATGCCGAAAGCGCTTAAGTTTCGGTTTAAAGCGCTCTGTGCACAATATGGATTAAAGATGAGTGAAGTCTTGGAAGTATTAATCAGCGAATGGGTAAAGGCTGATGGCCCAACTTCTTCTTTCATGACTAACACCTTAGATGAAGACCGAGACAATATCACGCATATCAAGGCATACATTCCCTCCTCCCTGAAGATACAATTTAAAGTTCTTTGTGCTCAAAGAGAGGTTATGCAACGCTTTATCCTCTATAACCTTATTCGTGAATGGGTAGAAACAACCCATGAAAGAAATTTGCCATGAATCTATTATTCCGTTCAACTAACATCGACAAACCTAACAAAAGTAAGGAATTAAGTCTAAAGAGCAGTAATCCCTTTATTCAACTGATATTTAACAGGGATACTATATCTGAGACTCGCAAGCTTCTAGATAGAGCTATAGTATCTGCTGCCAAAGATACATTACCAAACTGCAAGCCACCTGCCTTAACTCCCACTCATTGGATCTGGCAACTTGCTGCTTCCTACCATTTAACTCACTCTACTGGGCTATTAATGGAAGAAGCAGCTCGGCGCTTTGCTAGATTGGGACGCTGGAGTTTAGCACAGTGGGCAGCAGAAAAAGCTCGTGAAGAACAAGGTCACGATCGCCTCGCCTTGCTTGATATTCAGTCGATGGGATATGATGCGGAAGCTGTAGTCAAAGCACTCCTCCCTCCGAGTGCTATGGCTTTGCTGAGTTTCTTCACTCAGAGCGTACAAGCCGCAGATCCAATTAGTTGCGTTGGGTATTGCTATACGATGGAACGTCTAGCAATGAATATTAAAGCAGAGCATATCCAACTGGTGGAAGCGATACTACCACCTAATACCTATGCTACTCGCTGCCTGCGAATGCACAGTTGTTTAGGTAGTGACGTAAAGCATGTGGAGGAGACAGTTCAAATAGTGGCAGCACTAACTTCAGAGGAGCGCACTAACATAACTGTCGCCTGCTATGAAACTGCACTGTTGTACTTCAACTCGCTTAAGGAGAAGTATATATCAGAAGTGGAATTACAGCAGATATTGAATCAGTTCAAGTTAGACGCTTGTAGTAAAAATAATTCTATTCCTGAAAACATTTGCTAGTGCAAATATCGCTGAACAATGATTAATTTGTTGGCGTTGCAGAGAAAGCGGGATGATTTAGCAAATTATAAAATCTCTTTGCCTGCTTCCCCTGTACAAGAACTGCTTGCCAGAATTTATCCACTTGTTGTGGAACGCCAATTTGTTTAACCAATTCTTAATCGCATACTTCAAACAATCTGAGGAAAACACAATGAACGTCGCAATCACAAGCATTGGGCAGCAACTTTTCAGCTGGAAATCTTTCGGTTACTTCTTGAAGCACAACTTCAAGACTTGGTTTCAAGTTCCGAATGACGACGAAATTGAACTGGAAGACTTTTTGAAAAATCAATTCGGCCAAGGACTATTTTTTAATATTCCTTCCTCTTTCTAAGCTCTCGTGAGGGTTAAGATAAAGCGTATTTTGTCAATCAGTCAAAATACTCTCTAGCCTTCGTAGAGCGAAAATAGCGATCGCTTGGGCGCGGGCATTCCGCGCCATCACTCAATTCTTAAAGCAAATAATATATAAGTTTTTCATCTTATTTAGATGATTATCTAATTTCAGATCGTCACCTAAATAATTACTAGATGTTAACGCACTATTTACAGTTTTTTAACCTTTCTTTATACAACCATAGCTATATTGCGATTGGTAAGTTTTACTGAATTTCTGTAACTTTAACAGAGACAATTGTAGTTTGTTTAAACAAGTAAATAGTAACAAATGAAGAAGTCTGATTTTCTCAGGGCTATTCTACCTATTGCTGTACCAACAGCAATATCTTTCACTCTGCTTAATTATCAACAAAAGCCATTAACAGCCCAACCCTCAAGCGTTCATCTAAGAATGGGCAATCCTAGTAATGCTGGCAGTAGTTACAGTAATCTTTTGTTGAGCAAATCTCAATACGCAGTTTCTTACAATTGCTATAGAGGGACACCAAATTGGGTAAGTTGGCAGCTAAACACATCATGGCTAGGAAGCGCACCTCGCCAAGATGATTTTCGTGCAGATACTACATTACCTTCAAGCTGCTACCGAGTCACTTCTTCCGATTATACTGGTAGCGGTTTTGATAGGGGACACATGACTGCTTCAGCAGATAGGACAAATACAATTACCAATAACTCTGCTACTTTTTTAATGACGAATATAATTCCTCAGTCACCTGATAATAATCAGGGGCCTTGGGCTGCACTAGAAAACTATTCTAGAGACTTAGTAAACCAGGGGAAAGAACTCTATATTATTTCAGGCTCCTATGGCACTGGTGGAACTGGGTCGAATGGAACAAAAAACACAATTGCTAATGGTAACGTTACAGTTCCGACTAGAACATGGAAGGTTATTGTAGTATTAAATTCATCAAATTCTGACGCTAGCAGTGTCAATAATAACACAAGAGTAATTGCAGTGAATATGCCTAATTCACAGGGAATTAGAAATAATAATTGGACAAACTACAGAGTTAGTGTTGATTCCATTGAAACGAACACTGGTTACAATTTGCTCTCTAATGTTTCTTCGTCTGTTCAAAGTGTAATTGAGTCTAGAGTTGACAATTTGTAAGGATACTTACTTCACTTAAAACTTAAAGCCTGTCTGTAAATTATAGATAGGCTGATGTTTGATTCGTTAGGTTTCTACAACTTTTGTCGAAATTCCGCCTAAATCTTTATCTGAAGTTTTACCAACAATATAGACATCAATACTTATCGTACCTATGCGATAAACCTTGATATTAGTGAGGCGATCTCTTAATTTTTTGACAAGTGATTTAAACTTTGGCACATTTTGTTGTTGTATTTCATTGTGCCATTCTTTTTCTTGGGCACAGTTCCGAAAAAAATAATCTAGTTCTACTTCTTCAACTGGTGTTTCTTGAGGATGTCCTGTTAACTGGAGAAGTTTTTGATTTGTCAAAGGTTCTTGCGCTTGATTAGACCACAAAAAAGCTTCAAAAGGATACTCTGATTCACTTATCATTAACAAACCATCGAAGGCTTGTTTAAGTTTTTCCGTAATCTCGTTAGTCATAAAGATATAAAATCACTCAAATACTACTGTTCTATTCCCATATACTAATACACGATTTTGTAAATGCGATCGCACTGCTCTTGCTAATACAACTCTCTCCAAATCTTTGCCTTTTCTTACCAAATCATCAACTTCATCACGGTGACTTACTCGCACTACATCTTGTTCAATAATTGGGCCTGCATCTAAATCAGCAGTAGCATAATGAGCAGTTGCACCAATAATTTTCACACCACGTTCAAAAGCTCGGTGATAAGGATTAGCTCCGATAAAAGCTGGTAAAAATGAGTGGTGTATATTAATAATTTGTGGAAATTGATTAATAAAATTTGCACTAACAATCTGCATATATTTCGCCAATACAACTAAATCTATTTTGTACTGGCGGAGTAATTCTAGTTGTTGGATTTCTTGTTCTGATTTATTATCTTTAGTGATGGGGATGTGCTGAAAGTCAATATTAAATTGTTCTGCCACTACCTTTAAATTGGAATGGTTACTAATAATTAAAGGAATTTCAGCAACAAATTCTTTAGCACGTTGTCGCCAAATTAAATCAAATAGACAATGGTCTTGCCGACTTACCCAAATAGCAATACGTGGTACTGTATCAGAAAAACGTAATTCCCATTTAGCACCTAGAGGTTGTGCGATCGCATTGAATGCCGGGGCAATAAATTCTCGCGGTAAATTGAACCCATCTAATTGCCATTCAATCCGGGTGAGGAATAACCCAGCAGCAAAATCTGTATGCTGATCTGCATGGATAATATTACCACCGTTAGAATAGATGAAATTGGCAAATTTAGCCACCAGTCCTCTTCGATCGGGGCAGGAAATCAGCAATGTTGCTGTGGGATTTGTCATGGTAACTTAGAAAAACTAGTGAGATTTGAAGTAGAGTAGCACAGATGTGCTAACCCATTGTGCGTTACCGAAACATACCACAGAAACCGTAATTGCTTATTTACTATTTGTCGGAGTTGGTAAAGGGGTGCTGAGTCCAGGTAGCTTCTGACTATTATCTACAGGTTGTTTCCACTCTGATAGTTCCCGATTTACGGCATTGGCAAAATCTGTAGATACTAACAGCATATTTATATTTCCATCGGATTTAGCAGTAGGGTCAGCTTGAGCATACAATAAACGACCGTTAAAGTTAGATTTACCCAAAATCAACTGATGGCTTTGTCGGTTTTTCAGGGTGATATTAATAGTTGCTTGGGGTGGATCTAAGGCAAATTCTCCAAGCTGTTTTGCTGGAGTTGATAAAGTACGCTCGCTATTACCCTTGACCAACAAATCCATTAAATAAGAAACAATAGCATCATTTGCTGGGCCCGATATGGGAGATTTGATTAACCACTTGGGTTTACTAGAAGATTCAGGGTTGCGTTCCAGATTCAGGGTGAGTTTTTTTGTCTTGACTGTCAAAGACTGCACATCATCTTCTCCAAAAGAGAAAATTTTCTGCTTTTGCTCCTTGATTTCTTCGCGCA
This sequence comes from Nostoc sp. ChiSLP03a, assembly GCF_034531215.2. Lineage (NCBI taxonomy): Bacteria > Bacillati > Cyanobacteriota > Cyanophyceae > Nostocales > Nostocaceae > Nostoc > Nostoc sp. ChiSLP03a. The sequence goes on along the minus strand of NZ_JAVRBQ020000065.1, from coordinate 16,328 downwards.
CAGTTGCACCCCGAATTTCATGGAAGTAAACAAAACCACCTAAACCTAGCGCTAGCAGTATCAAAATTAAAGTTGTTCGTGGCAATTTCATTTTTTAGTCATTTGTCATTTGTCATTTGTCATTGGGCATGGGAAAAACTCTTCTTCAGTCTCTACTTGTCACTCCTAACTCCTAACTTTTGTACAGACGCGATTAATCGCGTCTGTACTTCTTACCGTCGTTTCCACCAAATAATAACTGCGATCGCAATTCCAATTAAGGGTAAAACTAACAGAGATGACAATATTAAAAGATTAGCTTGTGTGGTTGTCAGGGTTATCCGCCGATTTTTCGGTTCTTTGGGACGAATGGAAAGGGGTTGCCGATCTTGTTGACTCAGCCAAGTAACTGAGTTGAGGAATACATCTCCATTTAATTGCTGTTGAAACAAACCATCGGTGGCGAAATCGGAATTTCCTAAAACTACTAACCGTGACTCGGTAGCTGTTTGAGATGAGGCAGCAGGGGAAGGAGGGGAAGGAGGGGCAGGGGAGGTAGGGGGAGTAGGGGGAGCAGGGGAGGCAGGGGAGGCAGGGGAAGTAGGGGGAGTGGGGGAAGCTTTGCTTTGAGTGGTTGGTGATGGTAAGGCTTGCGGAGTCTTGGGGGAAGGGGAAGGAGTCGGGCTAGTCTTGCTTTGAGTTGTTGGTGATGGTAGAGGTGAAGGTGTGGGTGAAACTTGGGGAGTGGAAGTAGATTTGGGTGTTTGTTTTCTTGTTAAAGCAACGCCCAAGGTTAAAGGGCCTTTCAGGTCTTTATCTGCATTAAACTCTAATTTTTCGCTTTGGAGGTCGCTTTCTGCCCAACTGCTGGGGTAGGGTTTGGTTCGTAGCAGTGGAGTAGCCTGAACACCAGGCACAGAGCTAATTTCCAGTGGTCGGGCAATCGGATAAAAAGAATTGCCGTTACCGAAATCTTTGGTAATTGGATGTTGTCCATATTCTGTGACTAAGGGCGCAGCAGGGCCAAGTCCCACGACGCTTTCGCCAGAGACATCGACTGCTAAACGATTATCCAGACGAACACCCCACTCTTGTAACAAGCTGTTAAGTTTGGGATCGGTATTAGGATCGATCATCAGCAGTAAATTACCACCGCGATTAAGGTAGTCTTGCAAAGCTTTGACTTCACCCTCAAACAGTCCTCGTTTGGGGCCAGCTACTATTACGACAGCCGCATCTTGAGGAACTTTGGAAGTTTCGCCTAAATTCAGAGGTGATGTTGTGAAATTTTTATCGCCTAATCCCTGAACTGCTTGTGATATCGCATCTTTACCAGGTGAAAGTTGGCGTTCGCCATGACCTTGGAGTAAGTAAACTTTGGCTGTGGTTGAATTTGTTAGTTGTTGCAGGCGACTAGTTAATCTAATTTCTGACAAGCGCTCATTTTCATTTATTGTTTGTACTAATTGCCGTTTATCCCCAGATTCTAAATAAACTTCTCCATAATCTTTGACGCCAAACTTTTCTGCAAGTCCTGGTCTAGCTTGGGGGTCGATATACTCGTATTTAAATTTTGAGCTTTGGCGTTGATAATTTTCTAGTAGTTCTCGGTCTTGGGGATTTTGGTTAATATCAAATACCCATACTTTAACTGGCTGTGGTAAAACTCTTACTAATTCACGTGACTGGGGTGCAAGGGTAAATAATTGAGCCTCTGTTAAGTCTGCCCGTAAGTGATAGCGAGTTCCCAAAAAGTTAATCAATCCCAAAATTGCTAATATTGCCAGAGTTGCCACTAGGGCATTAGTCCCAGCTTGGGTAGAACGACGATTCCACCAGTTACTCTGGTAACTTTGCCATATTATCCCCAACCCACTGATGACAATTCCTGCAATCAGAAATACTAATGGAATTAATCCCCACTGTTCAGAGATTAACCCAGCTGTTAAGCCGACAGTAATTAGGAATGGGCCTAACCAAAACAGATATTTCCACAGTTTCTTTTTTGCAACTATCTTCATATTTGTCATTTGTCATTGGTCATTGGTCATTGGTCATTTGTCATTAGTCATTGATCATTGGTCATTTGTCTAAAAATAGTGACAAGTAAAAATATATGGAGGAAAATTGAGTAACTAAAAGTAAGTAAGATAACTGAATAAATGGCGACAAAGCGTTTCCAAGAATTACAGGTTTATCAATTATCAGAAGAATTAGCAGATGACATTTGGAAAATTGTTGAAGGATGGAATTTTTTTGCAAAAGATACAATTGGTAAACAGATTGTACGTTCGGCAGATAGTATTGGTGCCAATATAGCAGAAGGTGTAGGAAGAGGTAGTTTTCAAGAAAATAGACGTTTTATAAGGATAGCGAGAGGTTCTTTGAATGAAACTCAACATTGGTTAAGACGAGCTTACACTCGTAAACTTTTAACTAGCGAACAGATAAATACAATCAAAATCATCATTAACGAACTAGCACCCAAATTAAACTCATACCTAAACTCAATTGGCAATGTACCAAATGACAAATGACAAATGACAAATGACAAATGAATGACTATTGCCTTTGAAAACGCAGTGCATCAATTGATTGAGCTGTGAGAAAGATGCCCAAAAAAATATAACTGGCAAATAAAATTAAAGCGCTAGTATCAAAAATGCCTTGGATTAATGTGTTGTAATGTTTCAGCAACGATAGATAACCTAAAGCTTCACCTACGGGGCCAGGGACAATTTTGGCGATTAAATCAATCAATAACAATAATAAGATTACTGCAAAGGTAAGAACGGCAGACAAAATTGTGCTGTCTGTTAATGAAGAAATAAACATTCCTACAGATAAAATTGCTGCTGCTAGTAAGATTAATCCAATATGACCCAGTAAGGGAATTGAGATTGTCATTGGTGGATTTGAGCCGCTGATGGCGATCGCTTCCAACACTAGCATGGGTACAACCATTGTGATAAAAAATGTTATCACGCCTAATAATTTACCTACAGCTACCGCCCAATTGGTGATTGGTGAAGTGGCTAATAGTTCTAATGTGCCCCGCTTCCGTTCTTCGGCATAAAGTCCCATCGAAAGTATGGGCAGAATAAACAACAATAGCCATCCCATACGATCCAAAAATGCCCGAACAAATTCGTAGGGGACATCTATCGGTGGTACTGGTACTCCTAGTTGTTGCCCTTGTGCATCTATTGCCGCGACTCCTACCAAAATGCCGTCTGGGCCTAGCAAAATCATCACGAAGAATAACCCAGCGATGAACCAAAATATGCCTGCGATCGCATAAGCTAGGGGCGATACAAAATAACTCTGTAACTCTCGGCGATAAATGGCAATAATATTACTCAGCACTATACCCATTTACGCTGCCTCTCCTTCGTTGTCTGCTGCTAAGTCTACATCAGGATCGAAATTTTTTTCTTCTGTGGTTAGTTGCAAGAATACGTCTTCTAAGGTAGCGTTAACCCGCCGCAGTTCATGTAAACCAAATCCCGCACGCACTAATGTTGTGGCAATATCGCGTCCTGGTTCTTTTCCCGGTTGCGATATCACCCGCAGGTAAGCGCGATTTGACTGGGGTTGATGACCTCCACCTGTCGGAATTGATTCTATCAGGCTCACACCCGCGACTTTTTGCAATACCTGTTTCGCTAAGGCGGCTTCTCCTTCTATTTCTAATTCATACCCAGAACCACCTGTCAACTGAGTCATCAGGTTTTCTGGTGTATTAGTTGCCACTACCTTACCGCGATTGATGATGGCAACGCGGCTGCAAGTCATGCTCACTTCTGGCAGAATGTGCGTGGAAAGAATAATTGTGTGAGTACCAGCGAGGCTTTTGATTAAATTCCGCACCTCAATTATTTGCCGGGGATCGAGTCCGACGGTGGGTTCATCCAAAATGATCGCTGGGGGATCGTGGACGATCGCTTGAGCAATTCCGACACGTTGGCGGTATCCTTTGGAGAGTTTGCGAATAATTACTCGCCGCTTATCTTCTAAGTTGCAGCGTTCGATGGCGGCTGTCACCTTATTGGGGCGATCGCCTGCTGAAACTCCCTTAATTCGGGCGACAAAATGCAAAAATCCCTCCACCGTCATGTCTGGATATAACGGCGGTGTTTCCGGTAAATAACCAATGCGTTGGCGCACAGCTAGGGAATTCTCATGGACATCATAACCAGCAATCCGGGCATTTCCATTGGTTGCCGGTAAATAACCAGCCAGAATCCGCATGGTTGTGGTTTTTCCAGCGCCATTGGGGCCCAACAACCCTAAAATCTCCCCAGGCTCGACGCTAAAGGTGACATCAGTAATTGCTGGGGTAGAGCCGTATATTTTACTCAGATGTTCAACTTCAATCATGCGTATAGTGGCGATCGCAAATTTATAGAATACCCAATAATCTTAGATCGCAATATTGAGTATAGGGGACTGGCACAAAGATTAGCTGACAATGGGTAAAGTTCCTGAAAAACCTCTTTAGGCACTTCCAAATAAAAAACATCCCAAATTTTCTTGTGGGATGGGTGTCCTCACGTGTCTCATATATAGCAGAATTCAGAAGTAAAACAGGCTTTATATCTGGATAACAGACGCGAGCTTGTGTACCTCATCAACTTGAAATCTGCTCTAATACCAATTCTCTAAAATGAGACAACACATTCAACGCCCGAAACCCAGGCCATATCTGACTTTCTTAATTACGAATTACGAATTTGTATAAGATGCCATTGGTGTCAAATTAAGCCATCAGCCCCTAATAAGCCATTTTCATACTCTGCATAGAAACGAGATAAACCAGAGAATAATGGAAAATCGGGCTTTTTTAGATTTGTGTGTACACCATAGCCAATCTGTACAACGAGCAGTGTCGAGTTAATTGAGCAAGTATCTTGAAAGAAACTATTTCTCATTTTTCTTTTGAGCAATCAACTCGGATTAGCCGTTATTGCCGAAGGTATTGAAACATCACAACAACTTCAATGGTTACAGAAACTTGGATGTGAATTTGGTCAAGGTTATGTGTTCTCTAAACCTCTAAAATATGAGACAGCAGAAATACTTCTAGCAACTCAAACCACATATTTATCCTCTGGTGAATACGGCAACAGATGCACTAATTAAAAAATTAGTTGGATGATAAAAATAGGCGATCTCACAACTACAGCCAAGATTTTCTGTTTTTCTCTATCCTTAACCAGATATTATTCGATAATTTTTGTTATAAGTTAACTGGTATTTGTATTTAGTATTTTAAATTAGCTAAATAGTGTTATTTATCTTGATGGTTCGAGCTAAATTTTCATTCCACATATCAGATAACTAAAACCTTGACCTCTGGCAAAAGAGACTTTTGGACTCAGCAAAAATCTATCTATAGATAAATTACTAAAAATCAAAAACTAGCTTAGGGTATGTACAGCCTCAACAATGAGTATTAGTTTTTCCAAAAACTTTTCATGCCCCATATTGATTATCCTCAGTTACGGCGTTATGTCCTTGTTGTATTAATTGTCGCACTAGCATTAGTGCTAATGTTAATGCTAGACCCTTGGTTAAACATGAGTGGAACTCCTTTTCTACTATTTTTTAGCGCTGTAATGTTGAGTGCTTGGTATGGTGGTTTGAAGTCAGGGTTGTTAGCAACTTCATTGTCTGCATTACTGAGCAATTATTTCTTTCTCCCTCCAGCTTATCAGCTGAATTTTGATTTATCTAATTCTGTGCGAATTGGGTTATTTGCATTCCAAGGATTGCTCTTTAGCATTTTATGTGAAGCATTAAAAACTGCTAAAAGAGGGGCAGATGAAAATCTCCAAAAGCTGAGAGTTAGTGAAGAAAGATTTCGATTAGCCCTAAATAGTTCAGATATCGTGGTCTTTCAGCAGGATCGCGATTTGCGATATCAGTGGATTCATAATCCTCAAAGTCCAGAAACTGCTGAGGAAATGTTAGGTAAGTCTGATGATGAATTATTTACCGCCTCAGTAGCAGCACAATTGCAGGCAATTAAGCAAAATGTAATAAAAACTGGTGTTGCAACCCGCCAAGAGGTTTATTTGACAATTGGTCAAGAAAATCGTTACTACGATTTACTAGTTGAACCGCTAAGGGATGCAGACAATAACATTTTAGGTATCAGCTGTGCAGGTGTGAATATTACTGAGCGCAAGCAGGCTGAGGAAAGACTACGCTATATTGCCCAAATTAGTAGTGTACTCTCTACTTCGTTAGATTATGAACAAACTTTACAACAGATCGCCAAAATTTCAGTTCCTCAGCTAGCTGATTGGTGTAGCGTTGATATTTTAAATAAAGATGGTTCCATTCGCCGCCTACCCATTGCCCATGCAGACCCATCGAAAGCGGAGTTGGCACGTAAACTTCAAGAGTATGTGACAGATTACAAGAGTGCAAGTGCAATTACTAGAGTACTGCAAACTGGACAAAGTGAATTGATCTCAGAGGTATCTGACTCGTTATTAGTAGCAACTACTCAGAATCAGGAACACTTAGAACTTGTTCGGCAATTGGGGATGAAGTCTGTAATGATTGTGCCGTTAATCGCAAAAGGGCGCATACTCGGCTGTATTACCTTTGTCAGCACTCAATCAGACCGTCGCTACGATCGCACTGACCTAACTTTAGCAACAGATATTACTCATCGTGCTGCCTTAGCAGTGGAAAATGCTCAACTTTATCGAGACATCCACCAAGCTTTAGTCCATTATGCTGAATCTCTATCTCTTCTAGATGCGCTGCTAGAAGCAGCTCCTATTGCTGTATGCTTTTTGGATCGAGAACTGCAATATATCCGCATTAATCAAGTTTTCGCTGACATTAACGGTTTAACTATAGAAGAACATTTAGGACGCAAATTTAGGGAAGCCTTGCCAGCAATGGCGGCTGAGTTAGAGCCACAGTTACAGCACGTGTTAGATACTGGAGAACCCCTGCTGAATATGGAAATCAGGGGTGAGACAAGAGGACAGCCAAGACGTTACGGTTACTGGCTGGGCAACTATTACCCAGTTCATAACGCAATGGGTGAAACGGTAGGAATTGGGATTATTTTGGCAGATGTTACCGCAGCAAAGCAAACAGAAGTTGCTTTGCGAGAAAGTGAAGAAAGGTTTCGGGCAATGTTCAATCAGGCAACTGTCGGTATTACTTTAGTAGCGTTGGATGGACGATTTCTGCAAATTAATCCTGCCCTATGCGAAATTACTGGATATAGCCATGAAGAGTTAATGCAAATGAACTTTCAGGAAATTACCCACCCTGACGATTTAGAAGTTGATTTGGAAAATGCTCGGCGAGTTTTAGCAAAAGAAATTAGTGGATATTCCTTAGAGAAGCGCTACATCCGCAAAGATGGTTCTATCGTTTGGGTAAATCTAACTTCATCAGCAGTTTGGAATGCGAAGGGACAACCAATGTATGCATTAGGGATTATTGAAGATATTAGCCATCGCAAACGAGTTGAAGCCACACAAAACTTTTTAGTCGAAGCTAGTACCTTACTAGCTGCCTCATTGGATTATGAAATAACTTTAGAAAATGTAGCTAATCTAGCAGTTCCAACTTTAGCCGATTTGTGCATTGTAGATGTTTTCCAGGAAGATTGGTCAAGTAAACAAATTGCGATCGCAATTGCCGATTCCACAAAACTGAATATTTTAGACGAAATCCGACGGCGTTATCGACCCAAAACCAAAGAGCTTGTACGGCAGCTACGCTTAGGAATATCTGTCTTTTATCCCGAATTATCTGACTCACATCTTTTACAGATGTCTGAAGACGACGAACATCTGCAATTACTGCAAAGTTTGGGTATTCGTTCTCTAATGGTGATTCCAGTTCGTTCTCGCGGGCAATTATTTGGAGCAATCTCTTTTTTTACCGCCGAGTCAGGTAGATACTATCAACAAACAGACTTGGCTTTAGCAGAAGATATTGCTCGGCGGGCAGCGACAGCCATTGACAACGCCAGACTCTACCAGGAAACTGAACGGTCTGTCAATCGCACCGTACTTTTACAAAGAATAACTGCTGCCTTCTCGGAAGCCTTAACTCCCCAACAAGTAGCTAATGTAGTGGTGAACCAAGGCATTGCCGCCTTGGAAGCTACTGGTGGTTCCGTTGTCTTACTTACTGAGGGAAATACTACCCTAAATGTTGTGCAAGCAATTGGCTATCCGCAAACGCTCATCAATACTTTGACAACTTTTCCGATCGCAGCACCTAACCAAATAGCAGAAACAGTCAGAACTGGGCAGCCGATTTTTTTAGAAAATTTAGCAGCCATGATTGCTAGATATCCCAAATTAGCAGATGTTGTGACTGTTATGGCGAATAATGCCTGGGCTTCCATTCCCTTGGTGGTAGAAGGTAAAGTAATTGGCGCACTGGGATTAAGCTTTACTACTGGACAAATATTTAATGAAGAAGACCGGGGATTTATGTTGACACTGGGACAACAGTGTGCCCAAGCGATCGCCCGCGCTCAACTTTACGAAGCTGAAAAGACTGCCAGGGCTGAAGCCGAGACAGCCAACCGAATTAAAGATGAATTTCTCGCTGTCCTTTCCCACGAACTCCGAACTCCCTTGAATCCAATTTTAGGATGGGCAAAGTTACTTAGAACCCGCAAGTTCGACGAAGCTACTAAAATCCGAGCATTGGAAACAATCGAGCGGAATGCCAGGTTACAAACCGAATTGATTGGAGATTTACTTGATGTTTCGCGGATTTTGCAAGGTAAGGTTAGGTTAAATCTCCATGCAGTGGATTTGAAAATAGCGATCGCATCTGCATTAGAAACGGTGCGTTTAGCAGCAGAAGCCAAATCGATTCAAATTCAAACGGTGTTAAGTAATGATATCGGCAAAGTTCTCGGCGATGGCGATCGCTTGCAACAAGTGATGTGGAATCTCCTCTCCAATGCCGTTAAATTCACACCCACGAATGGACTTGTACAAGTGCGTCTCGATCAAGTTGGTTTAGATGCCCAAATCCAGGTAATTGATACAGGTAAAGGAATTAACCCAGAATTTTTGCCCTACGTCTTTGATTACTTCCGGCAAGCAGATGCTAAGACAACCAGAGTATTTGGCGGATTGGGATTGGGACTGGCAATTGTGCGCCATCTGGTAGAACTTCACGGTGGCACAGTTCAGGCAGAGAGTCCCAGAGAAGGACAAGGAGCTACCTTCACAGTTAAACTACCTTTGCTGAAAAATTCTGAGTTGCGAGTTAGCAGTAGCGAGGCTTCTCAAACAGAACTCAGTACTGAAGAGACATTACTGGCTGGAGTACAAATCCTGCTTGTAGACGATCAAGCCGATGTGCGAGAGTTTTTTAGCTTTGCGTTGGAACAATATGGCGCGACGGTAACGGCAGTCGAATCAGCAGATGAAGCACTGCAAACATTAATGCAATCAAACCCAGATATCCTCTTAAGCGATATTGGAATGCCCTTCATGGATGGGTATATGTTGCTACGTGAAGTGAGAAAATTACCACCAGAGCAAGGCGGACAAATTCCGGCGATCGCTTTGACTGCTTATGCAGGAGAAATTAACTACAATCAAGCAATGGCAGCAGGATTTCAAAAACATCTACCTAAACCCGTCGATCCAGCGGATTTAGCCGCAGCGATCGTTAGTCTCATTGGGCACACTTCACCTTCTGAGTAAATAAACTCTTCAATTTCTCCTCTTTGCTTTAGAAATTAAATATATATTTTTTATTTTTCTTTAGAAATTTGCAAATGGCAAATTGATGTTATAAATTAATGCTCAGGTTTTAATCAGAGATTTATTTACCAATGAAAACCCAACAGTTCAGTTCAACAACCCTAGAAAATAGACCTACCAAGACGAAAAAACAGTCTTTTCCTGGTAGGAGCATTGGTACTCCCAAAGTACCATTTCGTAAATGCCATAAAATAGTCCAACAACATGAGTTACTTAGTGACTGGGAACACGCAAGTTAATTTAGTAACGTACTTACGATCTAAATTGATGTACTACTCTCGGTATCCAGTCAGACATTAAATGCTACCAATTTTCTGTGAAGTTGCACTTAATAACGAAGTGATGATCTAATCCCATCCACAAATAGAAGCGTAGTTTACCGCCGTAGGCATCGCTTCTGCTGAGATGGAACCCTTGAACCTGTTTTAACTTCTGTCTTAATTCATCTTTAGCCCCCTCGTTTATTCACCATCAAATTTTCTTAACACCTTGGTATCAAGAAATGGAAAAGTATTTAGTCACCAAAGAAGAGATTGAGTCTTATGAAGGACTAGAAAAAACACATTTTCTCAACTCCAATGCTCGCAGACTAAATAAGTCTTTAGGGGATTTGACAGGTTTAAAAAATATCGGTTTCCACATCATTGAAGTAGAACCTGGACGTGAATCAACGGAGCTTCACATGCACTATCACGAAGAAGAGTGCGTATACATTCTTGAGGGAGAAGCTGAAGCCACAATTGGAGAAAGTGTTTATCCAGTTAAAGCAGGAGATTTTATTGGATATCGCGCTGGTGGTAAGCCGCATAATCTAAAAAACACGGGCAATTCTATATTCAAATGTATAGTAGTTGGTCAAAGGCTAGAGCATGATATCGGTGATTATCCAAATTTGCACAAGCGTATATATCGGAGCAAAGGTTTAAAGTGGAATCTGGTCGATATGGAAAATATAGCTGAACCAGTAGCAGGTAAGAAGGTATAACAGGTAGAATGCATTTCCTCATGATTTCTTTGGCTCTATTGCCATGAGCCAACAATCTGAGTATTCTCCTTCATGCAGTTCATGTGCCGGCAATAGCTTTACTTTCACAAAACCACATTTTTCATAACAGCGAATAGCACGATAATTGTCAACGTGCGGATCTATAACAATTTTCTGAGCTTGACACTGTTCAAAAAGATAGTTGATAAATACTGACAGCATTTTTGTACCAATTCCCTTGTTCCAATAGTCGGTTTCGCCGATGAACAAGTCAATCGCATAGATACGATCGGTTTGGTCGAGATGATACAATTGTCTATCAGTTTCCGATAAGTCATTAAGTGTACAATACTGCAAATAACCAATGGGAATATTTTGATAGTAGAGGAGGCAAGGAATAACCGCCTCATCTCCCCTAACCATCGGTTTGTACGTTTCTATAATTCTTTCTAAAGGAAAAAAATTATCTCTTCCTTCATAAAATTCTAAAACTTTTGCATTAGTTAACCACTTTGCCATCAACTCATAATCATACATTTCATCTTGCATGAGACGAATAGATATTTCGTCTTTTTGAATCAGCATATCTTGTATAAATAGAATATTTTTTATAGCACCTATTAATATATAGCAATCCTATTTGATTCCTGATTACTCGTAAGGATCGGGGACTATGGGACTGGGGACTGGGGACTAGGGACTGGGAAGATAGGAATAAAGGTGTACTGAGTTTTTTCAGAAATCAAATATGAGTCCTATAAGTCATTGTTTTTTCAGAAATCAAATATGAGTCCTATAAGTCATTAAAAATATCTATATTTTAACATAATTTGTGAAAAAAAGAGGAATTTTCTCTCTATTTTATCAGAATAAAATTCCCCTTAAACCCTTATAAGACCTTTGAGATTAGATAGTTATCCACAGGTGAGATTTACTTAGTTCCCACCAGATACAACAGCTTTATTATGTATCGCAGTGTCTTCAGGCTTTCTCTGCCATTTACCATCATTGCCTGGTTCGTATTCATTTTTTACACTATTCCAGGCAATATCACGCGCACCTTCTTCACTCGAACCATCACTTTCAGCAGCATTAAATGCCGTAATAAAAATCTGTTGTGCGTGTTCAGCCAGTTGTCCTTTGATATCTTCCGCTAATTCATCTATTTTGTTATAAGGCATGAACTCACTCCGAATTATCTTAACTTGAGTCTATGCTAAAGAACTGGTAATCTAATTTCCTCCTTCTCTAAGTAGAGACCAAATAATCATACTTTTGGCTGAGTCAAACAATTTTTAAATCAGCGATGCAATAATATTAATACTCATAGCTAAAATGGTGGTATTGAAAAAGAAAGATAATATGCCATGTAACAGAGTCAAGCGTCTCATATCGGGTGATGTTGTCTGCACATCTGAAACTTGACTAGTCATGCCGACTACAAATGAATAATATAAAAATTCCCAGTAGTCTGGATAGTCGTTATGAGGAAAATCTAAACCTCTAGTGATTTCTTCATTATGATTACGATTAATATATTTGTAATAACTGTGCGCATATTGCACTGCAAACATCGTATGCACTAATAACCAGGAACCGACAATGGTCATAATTGAAAGTACAACGTGTAGGGTAAGCTGAATTATTGACAATCCTTTTTTATCAAGTAAAAATCCAATAGCTAAAACACTGGCACAAGCCGCAGCGATTACCAGCATAAATATAGCCAAATGCCCTTCATATTCACTCTCAGCATAACGGCGAATTTTTTCTGGGTTAGCCTTAATCATTTTCCACCACGTTATCGCCAAGAAAAAGTCAATAGCGGAGTTCCAAGCGCAGAGAATGCGAGTAGGTAAGTGCAGAGAATGCGGCAGGATTACTGAAACTAATACAGCGAGTCCGACAGCAATAATTAATCGGGGTCGAGAGTCAAAGTTTTTAAATAAATTAAGTTTCACAAATATTGCGATCGCAGAGTTTAACTAATTCGTAATTCATAATTTTCGGTGAAACACTACACCACATTACACAATCGTCATTCCAGATTTTACTAGGGTCTGAATCCACATAAGTAAATGGACAAAAATATTTACAACCATTGCAAACTCAGGGAATCACCCAATACTCGAGAATGCCTCACTTGCAATGACATTGTGTAATTAATTTTGTCCAACTACTTCTTTATCTTCCCAGTCTTTAATCTCCAGCCCTTAGTTCAATTAAAAATTATTGGAACTTGGCTCTAATCGTCTCTATGCGTTTACGATTAACACCCAAATCGCTTTGACCTAAACGTGAAGCTGAACGCACATGGATAAGATTTGCAGTCCGGTCTAGATAGAATTCTACATCATCGACAAATCCCAGTAAAGCACTTTTAAATTCTGCATATAAATAATCTTTACTTTCAGTAATGATTTTGGTTCTTGGTAAAGACTCAATAATCTGTTTAAGATTAGTAATCGCTTGTTCTGGAGTAGATGTAAAAATCAGTGGTGCAATTTGATGAGATGCATCTCTACTCTGACTAGAAACGCAATTGGGGGAATTAGGGCAAGATGCTAATTTACCGTTACTAATACCTAAATTATTTGGTCGTTTGCCAGCAAAAACCATAATTATGTCTCCGGGTGAGTGAATAAATATACTCTCACACATTTGTTTGAATCACTGTAATATTTTGGCGTAATCGCATCTTCTAGCAAATGACAGATTCACTAAAACATCGGTGATGCGATCGCTCTTTATGATTCAATACGCTTGGGTTAGCGCCAAAAACCGAACATTTTCATAACTTTGTTGGGTTGCGCCTTGCTTTACCCAACCTACAATTTTTCATAAAAAAACCTGTATTCTTTGCTCAATAAAGCTTACAGGCTATATTACACCTATATCAAGTTACTTCAGACTAGGCGATACTCAAATTAACTCGGACAATCAAATCGTTGTAATCTCGATCGCCGCCATTAGCCAAATCCTCAAAGCCAAAAGCGTTATTCCCTAATAGGCGAATATGATCTGCTTTGTCAGTGTTAGCACCCAAGAAGGAGAAGTAAACTGCCGGATCGTTATTGGTATTGCTATCAAGAATTGCATCAGTCCCGGCATTAACGATGATAAATGGGACGAAAATAGCACCAGGTTGGAAATTACCTGTAAAACTTGCTGTACCTTCGTTAGCTACACTCAAATCAATACCAGCGACACGGTGACTAATAGCTGCCTGAGTATAACCCGCCTGCCCAAGCAGCACATCTGCTGTACCATCGCCATTGGTATCGATGCCACCATTCTCATCAGTTATCTGATAAAAGCCGACAAAGTTGTTAAAAGCTGCTTCTCTATGAACTACAAATTCGGCTTTCACCAATTGTTTTACATCCCGTAAATCAATTAGTTCGGGTTCATATTTTCCTTGAAGACCAGTACCTAGAGGTGGATTTTGCTCTGTTGCTGCAATTTTGACAACCAAATTCTGGAAGTTGAGAGAGAACCCTGTATCGTCCACATTCGTATCTGAGGAAAAAAGCACCTGAGAAAACGGGGTTTGTCTAGATAGCACCGCCTGAGTAGTGCTGCTACGGATTAAATAAAATCTTAGGTTGCTCTCAGAATCGAATTCCAGTAGCCTGCTGAGGTCAGTGGGATTAAAACCATTGGGTAATTTGGCAAGAGATGAAAGAAGCACTGTTGCCCGTTGGAGAGCTAGTTCGGTGTAATTTGCAGCACCAGGGGCTACGCCATTAATCCTACCTTCTGCATCGTCAACGACAAATACACCCAGTTCATTGACTTCTTCAGAAGTGTTGCTTTTAATCTTGACTGAGAGTTTGGCTTTTTCCCCGTTAACTTGATTTTTGATCGTAAAGATATCACCTGTAATTCTTGTGAGTAGGCTGATTGATTTAGTCTCAGCAGTAATTCCTTGAGCAACGGTGAGTGCAAATACATCACTGACTTCAGCCCCAACCGAATCTTTGGCAGTAACTTTGATGTTCAAGCTACCCAAATTATTATTCGTAGGAACGCCGCTGAAAGTACGCTTATTAGGATTGAAGCTTAACCAACTAGGTAGTAGATCGCCATTGTCTAAGGTAGCAGTGTAGGTTAGGGTATCTTCAATATCTACATCGCTAAAGGTGTTTTCAGGGATAGTGAAGTTAAAGGTAGTTTCTGCCGTAACTTTTTGGTCAGCGATCGCCTGTTCTACAATTGGTGGATTGTTAGCTTTAGCAATTGTGAGTGCAAATACATCACTAATTTCTGCAAGAGCCGGATCTGTGGCGGTGACTTTAATGTTCAAGCTACCCACATTATCATTCGTAGGAGTGCCGCTGAAGGTAAGCTCGTTAGCATTGAAGCTTAACCAACTAGGTAGTGGATCGCCATTGTCTAAGGTAGCAGTGTAGGTTAGGGTATCTTCAAGATCCACATCGCTAAAAGTGTTTTCAGGAATGGTGAAGTTAAAAGTAGTTTTTGCTGTGGCCTTTTGGTCAGCGATCGCCCGATCTACAATTGGCGCACTATTGAACTTAGCAACTGTCAATACAAACACATCACTGACTTCATCCCCAGAAATATCCTTGACAGTGACTTTGATATTCTGATTACCCAAATTCTCCATCGTTGGAGTACCACTAAAGTTCCGGGTAGCAGAATTAAAAGTTAGCCAACTGGGCAGTGGATCGCCGTTTTCGAGAGTAGCAGTGTAGGTGAGGCTATCGCCAGCATCAATATCAATGAAGGTATTTTCTGGGATCGTAAAATTGAACTGCGTATTTATGAGTACCTTTCGATTAGCGATCGCCTCAACTAACTCTGGTGCATCGTTAACGTTCTTAACAGTAAGTGCAAAATCATCACTGACTTCAACCCCAAAAATATCCCTAGCAGTAACTTTAATGTTGAAGTTACTCACATCTGCATTTAAGGGAGTGCCATTAAAGGTTTTGGTAGCAGCATTGAAGGTTAACCAACTCGGTAGAGAGTCGCCGTTTTCGAGAGTGGCGGTGTAAGTGAGGCTATCGCCAGCATCGACATCAATGAAGGTGTCTTCTGAGAAAGTGAAATTGAAAACCGTGTCTTCTATTGCTTCTTGGTTTGCAATTTCGTTCATCACCTCTGGCGCATCGTTGGTGTTGTTAACAGTGAGTGTAAACACATCACTGATTTGAGCAAGAGCTAAATCCGTGGCAGTAACTTTAATGTTTAAGCTACCCACGTTTGCATTTAAGGGAGTGCCACTGAAGGTTTTGGTTGCAGCATTGAAGGTTAACCAACTCGGTAGAGAGTCGCCGTTTTCGAGAGTGGCAGTGTAGGTGAGAGTGTCGCCAGCATCAACATCCTTAAAGGTGTTGTCTGGGATAGTAAAGGTGAAAAGTGTGTCTTCTATTGCTTGTTGAGGAGCGATCGCCTGAAATACCTCTGGCGCATCGTTGACGTTATTAACGGTGAGTACAAAAACATCATTCGCTTGGGCGCCAGCAGTATCTTTAGCAGTAACTTTAATGTTGAGGCTGCCGACATTTGCATTTAAGGGAGTGCCACTGAAGGTTTTGGTCGCAGCATTAAAACTCAGCCAACTG
>NZ_JAVRBQ020000064.1:0-37351 GCF_034531215.2 Nostoc sp. ChiSLP03a | reverse complement strand
GAAGACACTGTTTGTAGGCGTTTTTTCAGTTCCTCTTCGCTCTCGGCGATCGCAATTTTAAATGGGCGGCTCATGGTTCTGTTAACTTACCTAGTTTGCTTCTCCCCATTATATGCAGATTCATTTTTAATTGGTATTAATAGATAAATATGGGAAACTAATGGAGACTCGTGCCAACTTAACAACAGTTGTCGATAGTTACTCACGCTGTATTATGGGCATTCACTTAAGCTACAATCCGCCCAGTTCTTTATCAGTAGCACTGGCCCTGCGCCATGCGATTTTGCCTAAACAGTATGGAGACGAGTATGGACTTCACGAAGAGTGGGGAACTTACGGTTTACCCCAGCACTTTTATACAGATGGTGGCAAAGATTTCCGTTCTAACCACTTGCAACAGATTAGCGTGCAGTTAGGATTTGTTTGTCATTTACGTAATCGTCCGAGTGAGGGTGGTATTGTTGAACGTCCATTTGGAATCTTTAACACACAATTTTTCTCTAGTTTGCGCGGATATGTAGGCTCAAATGTTCAAAAGCGACCAGAAGAAGCAGAGAAAGAAGCTGAATTAACACTAAGAGAGTTAGAGAAGCGTTTAGTGCGTTATTTAGTTGATAACTATAATCAGCAAATTGATGCTCGCATGGGCGACCAAACTCGATTTCAACGTTGGGAATCGGGTTTAATAGCACTTCCAAATAATATTTCTGAGAGAGAGTTAGATATCTGTTTGATGAAGCAAAGTAAACGGCAAATCCAAAGAGGAGGCTACTTACAATTTGAAAACCTCATGTACAGAGGTGAAAATTTAGCAGGTTATGCAGGAGAAAGTGTTGTTATACGATTTGACCCTAGAGACATCACAACTCTCTTGGTTTATATGAGAGAAGGCAATAAAGAGATATTTTTAACCCGTGCCTTTGCCCAAAATTTGGAAACAGAGGAATTGTCTTTGGATGAAGCCAAAGATAGCGCTCGCAGGATTCGAGAGTCAGGAAAGATGATTAGTAATCGCTCAATCTTGGCAGAGATACGCGATCGCGATACTTTTATCAAAGAAAAGCAAACTAAAAAAGAGCGTCAAAAAATAGAAAACGCAGAACTTCACAAACCTAAAAAACCATTGCCAGTTGAACCAGAAGAGGAAATTGAAGTTGCATCTGTTGACAGTGAGCCAGAATACCAGATGCCAGAGGTATTTGATTACGAACAAATGCGTGAAGATTACGGGTGGTAGAAAATGACTTCAAAACAAGCCCAAGAAATTGCCCAACAATTGGGTGATATTCCCAAAAATGATGCCAATTTACAAGCAGAAATTCAAAGATTAAACCGTAAAAGTTTTGTGCCACTAGAACAAGTGCAAATTCTGCATGAATGGCTAGAGAGTAAGCGTCAAGCTCGTCAATGTTGTCGAATTATCGGAGAGTCACGTACAGGTAAAACTATGGCCTGCAATGCTTACAGGTTGAGACATAAGCCAATACAACAGATGGGTAAACCCCCAATAGTTCCTGTTGGTTACATCCAGGCCGATCCAGACTGTAGTTCTAAGGATTTGTTCAGGTTAATCATTGAGCATTTGAAATATCAAATGACAAAGGGAACAGTTGCCGAAATTCGAGAGCGGACTCGGCGAGTTCTCAAAGGCTGTGGTGTAGAGACGTTAATTATTGATGAAGCTGATCGCTTGAAACCAAATACATTTAGAGATGTACGGGACATTGGTGAAGAATTAGAAATATCTGTTGTCTTAGTAGGAACAGATCGCCTGGATGCAGTTATTAAGCGTGATGAACAGGTTTACAATCGTTTTCGGGCTTGCCATCGATTTGGTAAATTCTCAGGGGAAGAATTCAAGCGAACTGTTGAAATTTGGGAAAAAAAAGTTTTGCAGTTGCCAGTTGCTTCCAATCTTTCCAGTAAGACTATGCTGAAGAATTTAGGTGAGGCAACGGGAGGTTATATAGGTTTGCTCGACATGATTCTGAGAGAATCAGCAATCCGGGCATTGAAGAAAGGATTAAAAAAGGTGGATTTGGCAACCCTGAACGAAGTAGCAGCAGAGTACAAATAATGGAAGTTGCAGAAATTCAACCTTGGCTGTTCCGAGTGGAACCCTATGAAGCAGAAAGTTTGAGCCACTTTTTAGGACGGTTTCGACGGGCAAATGATTTAACGCCCACTGGCTTAGGTAAAGCAGCAGGATTCGGTGGTGCGATCGCACGTTGGGAAAAGTTTCGGTTTAATCCCCCTCCTTTTCGGCAGCAGTTAGAGGCATTAGCTACTGTGGTAGGAGTTGATGCTGACAGGTTAGCACAGATGTTGCCCCCTGCTGGTGTGGGAATAAAAATGGAGCCTATTCGTTTATGTGCTGCTTGTTATACTGAGTCACCATGTCACAAGATTGAATGGCAGTTTAAAGCGACTAACAGATGCTACCGCCACAAGTTACATTTACTTTCGGAATGTCCTAACTGCGGTGCAAGGTTTAAAATTCCAGCTTTATGGATAGATGGACATTGCCAGAGGTGTTTTATGAGATTTACAGAGATGGTAAATTATCAAAAATCTGTAGAAGTTTGACACATTTTTTCAACTTCGTCTAAATACGATCGCTCCTATGATTTCACACATTTCTAAAGGTTATAAATTGCCCCATTCTCAGCTAACCACTGCTTCCGCTCAAGATAATCTGGCACAATCCGCTCCACCCTATGCCAAAATGCATTGCTGTGATGCGCTTCAATTAGATGTACCAGTTCATGAACTGCCAAATACTCAATCATTGGTCGTGGTAGCATTGCTACTCGCCAGTGAAAATATAAGTCCCCTTTGTGTCCGCAAGAACCCCAACGATTCCCTAACTCACGTACTTGCACTGAATTAGGTAAAGTAGTAACTCGTTTAATGAGTGTGGCAATTTGTTGTTCTACGATTGGTTGAAGGTGTTCCCGATACCACTGAATAAAGTGTTCTCGGCCTTGAGCTTGTGCTGGGCGCTGTAACTCAAAGCGGCTTTGATATAGTCTTAGAGATGGCTGTTGTTCAAGCTCTACTATTTTGAGGCGATAGCTGCGTCCTAGATAGTAAAAACCTTCACCTGATACGTATTCTTTAGCGCTGACGGTTGGATTTAATGACTCTTTTTTTAAAAGTTTGCTGTAAATCCAGTAGCGTTTATCGCTGACAATTCTTTCTAATGTTTCTATCGGGACTTCTGGGGGAGAAACTAAGACTAATTGACCGTCACGTTCAACGGTAATACCTACGGTACGGCGTTTAGAACTGTGGCGAATTTCAAAACTCAGGTCGCCAAAGGTTATGCTTGTCATGCCATTAAACTATCACGATTTCTCCTAGCTAGTTGGACTAATTTATCTGCAACTTCTTCTAGTTGGTCGTAACTTACTAAATCGCGCTCATCCAAGTAGCCTGCTATCCACCTTCTCAAATCCTCTTGGACTATTTGGCTACCCCAATTTACCCGTCGTACTTCTTCGCGGATATGTTCGACAATTTACACAGTTGTTTGAGCAAGTTCGGGGAGTTCCTTTTGGGAATATTCACCTAAAATGTTGAGAAATGGCATTTGAGTTTTGGGATCTAATCCAGTCTCATCTGTAGTACGACCAGCTTGGATTTGTTCGATATACTTCCGCAACGCCTCAACTTTTTCTTCCCAGTTATCAGCCAAAGATTCCAGAATATCTGTGAGTTTTTCACTTAAATTTTTGTAGTAAACTGGGTCTTCTTCATAATTTACGCTGATATGGTGACGAGCAGCGAATTCCATTTCTGCGGCTTGTGCTTTAATAGAGCGATGGCGCTGGACATGGGTTTTAAAATCCAGTGACATGATATCAATCGGTGGCACTTTTGGGTCAATACCTTGGGATTCAATATATTGGTCTATTAATGCCCTAACTTTCTCTTTGGCGCTAATGATATTCAGTTTTTCATCTCTGTAGAGGTCAGCAACAGCTTTTTTAATAAAGCCAAGCTTTTTGGCATCCCTGACAAAATTATAGGGTTGACGTGCTTCTGAACGCGGCAGTATTGTATCAAGAGTGTTAAGGAAATCTTGGAAACATTCATTAAATTCAACTCTGAGCCGTTCATCTAGGAGCAAGTCTACACAAGCATCTACATCATCAATTGTGCAGCCATTTTTAGTGAATAGAGCAATAACTCGCTGGTGTCTGTCGCGCAATTTTGGCAATTCTGCACGAATATCAAACCAAGCAGATTCTGTATCAATATTCTCGTAAACAGAGAGTGCAGCAGCGATATCAACACCGTAATAATCGACTACTAACCCTTCTGTTTTTTTATCATTATACACTCGGTTAACACGAGCGATCGCTTGCAGCAATTCGTATTCTTTTAGTGATCTGTCTAAATATAAAACTTGTTCTAACGGAGCATCAAAACCCGTTAACAGCATATTTTTGACAATTAAAATCCCTAAATTATCTTGGTCTAAAGACTTTTTAAATTTCTCAATATTAATTTCTTGTTGACTTTTATCTGTCCACTTTTTCCAACTACCGTCATCTCCTTTATCACCGGAGATGATAGCAGCAAATTCTAGTTTGCGTATGATTTCAAGATGTGGGAGTGCTTGAGCAAAAAAACGAGTTTCGGCATCAAGTGATTCTAAAATCTCCGTATCGAGACTTTGCAGAAGGGGTGTGCGGTGTTCTAGCTGCTGTACTATTTCCCGTTGCGCTTCCACAAACGCCTCTTGGTAACGGACGGCGGCGAGACGGGTAGAGGCGACTACTTGCGCCTTAAAGCCTCCTGCTAAAATGCGCTCAATATAATGACGCAGCATACTTTTAGCTTTGGCTTTAATTAATTCCCGCGCTTCGCCAACTTGGGTTTTAGTTGCGTACTTAGCTTTAATTTGCGCCCGTTCTTCTGGGGTTTTATCAGCAAAGATAATTTCAAAAAGTTTGTCGAGGTCATCACCTTGAGTTACAGTCCCTCTAGCTTCTAATCCTTCGTAAACAATGGGCAAAGTGACTTTATCTTCTTGGGATTGGCGGATATTGTATTCGTCGATAAATGAACCAAAAATTTGCAGCGTGGTTTTTTTGGCAGCTTTGACGATAGGTGTACCAGTAAAGCCAATACGAACACAGTTAGGTAAAGCTTCTAATAAATTGGTATGGAGGGTTTTGGCATGAGAGCGGTGTGCTTCGTCAATTAGCACTAAGATATTTTCGGAAGGATTGAGGTTTTTCGGAATCGGTTCAATTTCTGCTTCTTCATCAGAATCTTCGCCACCTTTAAATTTCTGAATCATTCCGAAGACTAAGCCAGCACCTGGTTGTTGCAAGTATTGTTCTAGCTTTTTGACGTTTTTAGCTTTTTGTAATGGTTCCCCGGTGAGGACGGCGGTATCTGCAAGTTGTTTTTCTAAGTCTCGGCGGTCTGTGACAACAACAATTTTAAAGCGGCGTAATTCTGGGATAGTGCGAATTTTCCGAATTAGGTAAACCATTGTCAGGCTTTTACCTGAACCTTGGGTATGCCAGATAATGCCACCGCGTTGGTCATCTGTGCCATGTTCAGCGCGGGTTTGATTGTGTTGAAGTTGGTACAGTGCTTTATAAACTGCCCGATATTGCTGGTAACGGGGGACAATTTTGATGGTGTGTCCGCCACTAGTTTTAAATAGAGTGAAATTATGAAAGATGTCGATCAGATTAGCTGGTTTCAGCATTCCGGCGATGAGGGTTTGGCGAAAATTCAATTCAGAAACGCCTAATTGTACAGCAATTTCCGCTTGGGGGCTGGGAATGGTATCTTTCCAATCAACATAATGTTCATAATTTGCGCCGATGGTTCCGGCTGTCGCCCGTCCTCTAGAGGCTGCTATCATCAGCAGATTGTAGTAGAATAATTTTTCTGCGCCTTCTGGTTGACTGCTACCCCGTTGGTTGGAATATTTCAATAAGTCTTGAATTGCTTCAGTTATCGGGTTATCTAAATTGGGACTTTTACATTCAATCACTACTAGAGGAATGCCGTTAACAAGTAGTACCATGTCTGGGACAATAAATCCTCGATTACCTGTTGCCCAAGGCGGGTCTACTCTGTATTGATTGATGGCGAGAAAATCGTTGCGATCGCAATGTTCAGGGTCAAATTCAATAAAATGTACCGTATGCTGTTTACCGTCTTGTCCTAAAACAGTAGTGCCTTTGAGTAGTAATTCTGTGGCGGCTTGGTTCGCTTCCATTAATCTATTTGCACCCAGGCGTTCTAACTGACTAACTGCGGCTTGAACTTGAAGATCATCAAGCCAGGGATTACCGTTGTTATCCAGGTTGATGCGTTTGATAGCAGCTTTGAGGCGCTCTGTCAGTAGAACTTGCTTGAAATTCTCTCGTTCGGTAACTTCGGCATTGTCCCAATCTCCTTCAATGTACTGCCAACCCATACTGGTGAGTTGTTGAACGATAGGCAGTTCTACATGAATATACTCAGGAGTTTGTTGGGGCATAAATTATTTTTACAAGTCTTATAGAATGATTTTAATGAATTTACTCTATACGTTTTAGGGTGATAATACTTAATTTGTGTTTTTTTGGTATAGAAAAGTTCAGTTACAAGCAATAGATTAATAACTGATGATATGCTGTCTAATAATGCTGGGTTAGGTCTTTGAACCTGCCTTTAACCCAAGAGGGCTGCTGTTCCAACTGTGCTAATATACAGATATGGAAGAAACAATAAAGATCCACCTTACTAGGAGTTTCTTTATACCTGTTAGAAATAATAGGTATTGGTTATACTCTACACCATAGTAGAGGAGACAGGTTGAGGGAGTGTCTAGCGTTCTCTGTCCGCCTTAGCAGTAAGCACTTCCAAATAATTAAATCACTACAAAATAAAAATATGTCCAGATCCTTGGACGATTTACTCACTGAATACTTTCAGCCGGAGAAGCTAAAGGCTGCGTTTAAAGCTTACGAACAACAAAAAACGGATTTCTTGCAGCAGGGTGAGCCAAAAGTGCAGATGGGGGTAGATGGTATTTCTTACCCAACCTTTAAAAAGGAACTTGATTTACGTTGTCAGCTTCTATCAAATAGATTACTTAAAGGTACATATCAGTTTTATACTTTTCGAGAAATAGAGATTCCCAAGCCATCTGGTGGAAAGCGAGTTTTATCGATTGCTACTATACGTGATGTTATTGTCCAAAAAGTATTATATGATGCTATTTACAAAGAAATAGAAAACGATTTTCAAGCTACACCTAGACTAGATCAAGTATCTTTTGCATATAGAAAGGGAAAGTCTGCACCCTATGCAGCAAGCTTGATTCATTATTATATTAAACAAGGTTTTATATTTGCCTTAGATGCTGATATAGTAAAATTTTTCGATAGGTTATCTCACGAGTATCTTTTTGAAATTATAGAGAGAAAGTTTGGTCAAGGTACTCTAGCTACTAACTTATTAAGACGGTTTATCAAAGCTGGTGGACTTCCACATAAAAACCAACGTGGCAAAACATACGGATACCGTTTTTTTCATCATCATAAGCCTATTCTAAATAATCAAAGAATTATAAGAACTCAGGGTATTCCTCAAGGTGGTGTACTTTCGGGAATGCTAGCAAATTTATATTTACATGAATTTGATTGTTGGGTTCTCAATGATTTATCGAAAAAATATTCTCTGAAATACGTCCGTTATGCGGATGATTTTGTAATACTTTTAAAAGAAAAAGAATTAATTCCTCTAGTACATCAAGAAATTGCTCAAAAGTTGCAAGATATAAAGCTAGAATTACATACTGATGAAAGTAAAACCAAATATGTTGATATAGCTAAAGATTTTCTAGAGTTTGTTGGCTTTCAATTCAATCTTGAGCATATCAAAGTTAAACCAGGAAACATTTTAAGGTTCCAGGAAAGAATTATAGAAAAGATTAATAAAGAGCCATCTTATAAAACTGGTGAAAATTCCAAACGTAGATTTAACTTTTTTATCAAATATGTGATTAATAAAAAAGTAACTGGGCGTGGTGAGAAAATATGTGATGAATGCAGTGGTGTGTTAGGAGAAAGAGTAAAAAGTTGGATGGGATTTTTTATGTGTATTACAGACATCCAACAAATACGTGAATTGGATAAATGGATTCGTAAAGAAGTTAGCAAACATTTTTATACAAAGTATCAACTTCGTCTGAAGAAATCAGATTTTAAAAATGCAGGATTAATTACTCTTGAGCAAGAGTATTACAGACTTCATAAACGAAAAAAGTGTTTATGTGAGAAACCTAATTGTTCTTTAAGTCAAATGAATGATAGTAAAGCCATACAGGATACAGGGGCAAGCCAAACTATATCATGGAATTTTATTGGTAACTTTCTTGAAATAATATTCAGGAAGTTGTTTGCTCTTTAATGTTGAGCCAGTTTTGCTCATGTAAACGCTGCCAAGCTTTGCGAATATGTTCTGGCTTAAATAGCTTACGCTTACGATCGCTCCATTCATGTACCAGGGCGATCGCCTGCTCACTATCTTGTGCTAGGTTAGATTCTTTGCTAGCAACCCAGTGGACTGTTGCTAGTAGTTCCATGCCGTAAGGCGTTTCAAAGCCATATATGAGGTTGCTAACTCGCTCTAAACGCTTCTGGGCATCTGGTTCTATTTCTAAAAAAGCTTGTGCTGCTTCTCTACCTTCAGGTAATACATAGATTTCAGCACTTTCGGCTTTGCTAGTACCATCACCGTAGCCCCGAATGTAATGCCCTTCGATATGTTTCAAGACGTGATTGAGGTTATTAGCGTAGGGGCCATACAAATGTTTTACATAAGGTAGCTTTAAGGTTTCTCCAGCTTCTTGCAAGAAATAGGCAAGTTTTTGGATTTCTAGCTTAGTCAACTCATAACCAGGAATTCCGTAGGCTTCCAGCAGGTGAATGATTAAGGCACGACCACGGGTCATGTTGGGCTTTGTGGTCGCAACAGGCATTTTTTCGGCTGCTGGTGCGCCTGTAGGTTCAAAGATAATTACTTGAACATTTGGCATTTGGGCAAAGGCTGATTCTATCAAAGGCTTAACTTGAACCCAATCCAAACCGCCGTTTCCGCATCCTAAAGGTGGAATAGCAATTGAGGTAATAGCTAATTGCTGCACTTCTGTAACTAAAGCTACCAGTCCACTTTTAATATCTTCTATTTTCGACTTACCTTTCCAGTGGCGCTTAGTGGGGAAGTTTATTATGTATCTGGGATTAAATAGACTACCTGTTGCTACGGTAAACATCCGCCCTGGCTGTACTTCACCAGCTTTACAGGCTTTCTCATACTGGCGGAAGTTTTCAGTATAAGCTTGCTTAAATTGCAAAGCGATACCTTTGCCCATGACACCGACACAATTAACAGTGTTTACTAGGGCTTCGGCATTTTCTTCTAATAAGTTGCCTTGCTTAAACTCAATCATCTCCCACTGCTGCCTATAGGGTACAAATGTACTACTTAGTTTATTTTACTATTTAATCTTTTTTAGTAGTACCAACTAGGGTTAATCTTAACAGGAGTTTGGATATTAAAATTTTGTAGTATTTTTCTAACCTGTTGTTCTATGGTGCTATCTATCACACCAATTTCTTGAATCAGCGTCCAAGGGCAAAATTGATGTATTAAGAATTCTGCTTGTCGTCGGCATTTGCGATCAGGATCTTCTGGTTTATTAAACCAGTAGTTTGATTTCATCAGTTGCCAATCGATTACATTTAATTGTTGAAGGTTGTCATAAAAGTTGATATATGCCATCACTGCATGACCATCAGTGAATGCAAATGCTAATCCTTCAGATTGTATTATTTGTGCTTCTGTTTGGTGCTTTGACAACTGCTCCAACAACGCTATCAGGGAAAAACATAGGAATACCAAGAATTGCCGTATCCGCAATATTAGCTGCGATAGTAATTGCAATAGTATTAATAGGAAATTCACGGCTTACCGTAATCCCACGTTCGTTTAGAGTTTGACTATATGTTGTAAGTATTCCTCCTATGGTTTTTGTAATATCTCCTGTTTGAATAAATGGATATGAACCATCATAAAAACGAGGATCATTGCGAGGTCTATGAGTAAACTTTCCTCTATCTACATCAGCCAATTCAGACAGAGGTTTGACTTTCCAAGCTTTCGGAATTAGCCCTAGCACCGAATCTTTGAACTGTTCAGGATGCGCTTGTGGATCTCTCAATTTACCATCCTCATCTAACCCGCGTGTGAGCAAGTCTTGCAGCAGTCCGGCTTTGGTTTGTTTAAGTTTTGTAATGAGGGACGACGTGTGGGCGATCGCTTCATCCACCGTATCTAAAATTTCAGCAATATGTCGCTGCTCTGGTAAAGATGGTAATGGAATAAGAAAATTGACTACATCATCTTTAGTAATATTGGGATCTTTACGTGTACTTGCAGCAAATGCTTTCCAGCGAATTCTTCCATGTTGAAGCGCACGAATCACAAATTCGGATTCTACTAAAGATGATATTTTAACAAGGCTACTAATTGCTTGATTTGTTGTAGCTGGGTACTTTAAAATTCCAGTCCGCCCAATTTGTTCCCATCCACCGTACATAGCAATAAGTACAGTTTTAGGTGGCAACATTTGGACACTACACTCTTTTAGGGCAACTTCTGTAATTTTTTCATCACTATCAAGTATCCACCCCTCGTTAAGATCCATTGTTTTGATCCAGGGAATAGTTCCACCAGCAAAATATGATTGATGTTTGGTACGCAGAGGGGTTGCTCCAGTCTGAATTTGAAAAAGTAAACCTAGCGTGACAACATCCCAATCTTTTGGAATGTTCCCTAGAGGCGAATCTTTAAACTCCTCCGTTTTTATCAAAACCTCACGCATACCCCAACCCTTGTAAAAACTCATTTAACTTCTTTGCTGCTGCATCTCGTTCCGTCTCAATATTCTGCAACGTCACCTGATACTTATCCCACCAATTCTCTACCGCAGCAATCACCTGCTGACGATGTGCGGTAACATATCGCTCCAATTCAGTAATTAACCCATCTTTGAAAATTGCTAACACCAAATCTCGGCACTCTTCATTACTCAACGCAGCCCGCGCAGCTTCCAAACGCTTCATCAATTCATTCTTTAACGTTTTTAATTCTGCCTTCGCATCCCGCAACTGCTTCACAATTTGCTTATAGGGTTCTAGTTGCGCTTCTATTTCAGCAATCTCCACTTCATGGCGCTCAATAAAAACCTCAAGTTCAGCAATTTTATCCTTATTAAATAAAGATGCCTTCTTTAAAATCTTGAGTTCCTTCTTCGGCTCTTTAATTGAATTTTTTATATACTTAAACTCTTTCTCTAAATCCTTGACAATATTAACCGCTTCTGATTCTTCACCTTCTTCAGCATCTGCCTCAGCTTCCTCTCCCTGCTCAAAAGCTGACTTTTGCTGTTCTAATTCTGCAATTTTTGCCTCAGCCTCAGCAATATCTTGTAAATAATCCGGCATCAACCGCCCTACTAATTTATGATTTAGAGGGTCAAATTTTGCCTGCTTTTTCTTCTCGTCATCATCTTGCTCTAAAGCATCTTTAATCGTATCTACCCAACTATCAACTAAACCACCAAAACCTGACTCTGATAAACTTCTCAGTTCATACCTCTGTTCATTCCACCAACTAGCAACCACACCCGCCACCTTAAAGCGGTCAAGTAATCCCACAGGTTGCAAACTATCCACAAAAGAACTAAAAAACTCAGCGCGGAGTTCCATCACCTTTTTAGTTTTAGGCAACTCACCCAAACTGGTCGAGTGTATTTGCCACCAAGCAGCAAACACACTATAAAGTTTGCCTTCTTGCTGCTGCACACCAGCATCAGATTCTATAAAACTTTTAATCTGCCCTCTTTCGCTAATTGCAGAAATAAAATCCAAATAATCCACTAATTCCTCTCCGCTAGAATCCTACTGGGGTCAAACCCATGTGCTACCAATAATTCGCGCTTCGCTTCGACCTCAGCTTTGGGAATTCCTCCAAATAAATGCGCTTTTACATCTTGTGGTTCTGGTGGTGGTGCATTATCAGCATAGCGGCGGATATTACAGTTGTAACCTTCTTCTGCCAATTTTTCCTTAGTTACTACTGCCGAATATCCAGGTAAAGACACAAACTTTTCAAACACCCAGGAAATCTTTTCAATATGCTCAGGACGCAAATAATTTTGAGCGCGACCTGCATAATATTCAGCATCAGCATTAATAAACAAAACTTTTCCCTGGCGTTCAACAGGTTTCGCCCCTTGTGGACACATCACCAAAATACAGGCGGGGATACCTGTGCCATAAAACAAATTCGGTGGTAAGCCAATTACCGCCTCTAATTGATCGTTTTTAATAAAACTCTCCCGAATTTTCTTTTCTTCTCCGCCGCGAAACAACACCCCATGCGGCATTACCGTTGCCATCATTCCATCACTTTTGAGAACAGCTAACATGTGCTGGGCAAACATCAAATCTGCTTTTTTACCTGTCTCAGGACAATAACCATGCGTAAAGCGTCCAGAAAATTGCATTCCTTCACGGCTATAGTTTTGAGAAAAAGGCGGATTACTGATTACTCTGTCAAAGCGGATTAGTTCACCGTCAGCAATATGCAAGGGATTAAACAGAGTATCGTCATTATGTATATCTGCATCTCGAATGCCGTGCAGCAGCATATTAATTTTGCAAATTGCCCATACGCCGCCGTTATTATCCTGACCGTATAGTGCTAAATTTCTGGCATCACGACCGCATTCTTCTACATATTGCTTAGACTGAATTAACATTCCCCCAGAACCACAACAGGGATCGTAAACTGACATCCCGGGTTGAGGTTTTAACAGACGCACCATCAACTGCACTACTTCACGCGGCGTATAAAACTCGCCCCCTTTTTTTCCGGCTGAATCTGCAAACTCTTTAATCAAGTACTCGTAAGCCGCACCCAGCAAATCAGGAAATACAAAATCCTCATTTCGCAAACGATATTTATTGAAGTGTTTAATCAGTTCGCGTAATTTGACATCAGGAATCCGATTTTTACCAGCTTGACGATTAAAATCAATATGTTTTAATACACCTGTCAGCGCTTCGTTACTTTCCTCAAATGCCGCCAAAGCATCATTTAGCCCTTGTCCAACGTTTTTATGTAGCTCATCACGAATATATGCCCACCGCGCTTTTTCTGGTACAAAAAAAGTTTCTCTGTAAGTGGTGGGGTTTTCTGCCCTCATGTTTGCTTCTTCTTGTGTCCGTCCCCTTTGCAAATTCTGCTGCAAAATCTGCTCATACTGCGGCTCAAATACATCCGAGGCACGTTTTAAAAAAAGCATCCCGAAGATGTATTCTTTGAAATCCGAAGCATCCATTTTTCCCCGCAGAATATCCGCAGCAGAAAAAAGATGACGTTCTAGTTGCGGCAGTGTGAGTTTGCCCATAAGTAGATGCTGAGATTGCGACACTAATGCTTTGCCAGTATATCTCTTGTTGAGAGACACTCCAACACACTTCCAAATTGCTGAAGTCTAATCTTTCAATTTGCTGGCTATACGCTCATGTATGGTATCCAACCATACTGGAATTACAGGTTGTCCTGCTTTTATTTGGGCGATCGCTTGTTCTAATTCAAACTCTACAAGTTCGAGCGATCGCTTGTGATTGCCTCGTCGGAGCATCCACCGCGTACCTTTACCAGATTCAAATAATTCTGGTTCCTTGTCTTTCAATGTTTTAAGCGTAGTACTAGCAACATCGAAATTTAGCCCCATAGACAAAAAATATAACATTGCTGCCAGTTCTATTAAATTCGGCTTTGAGTAATAAATACTACGCCCTATCCCAGTCTCACCGATAACAGGTATAACTACACCCTTTTCTCGCCAGTACTGGAGCTGGCGCAGAGTGCAGCCTGTGATTTCAGCAGCTTGTTTACTCGTAAAAAAAGTTTCCTGCATGAAATCATTTTAGGCACAGCATTTTATTTAACATATATGGTATTATTGAACATAATATGTTTTTAAATTTAAAATCGATGAGTCAAAACACGATTCAGTGTCGTCTTGTCGCTAGTGTTGTTACTCGCCAACAGCTATGGAAGCTCATGGC
The DNA here is from genome assembly GCF_034531215.2 of Nostoc sp. ChiSLP03a. NCBI lineage: Bacteria > Bacillati > Cyanobacteriota > Cyanophyceae > Nostocales > Nostocaceae > Nostoc > Nostoc sp. ChiSLP03a. The sequence goes on along the minus strand of NZ_JAVRBQ020000064.1, from coordinate 23,186 downwards.
AGATAAAAACACACCACTGATTAATGAGTTACTGCTTCAAGTAGCTCAAGATCCTGACTTTGAAACCTGGCGGCAAAAGGGAAAAATACCTACTGGGATAGTCAAGCAGTTGTGTACAGTACTCAAAACCGACTCTCGCTTTATTGGTCAACCAGGAAGGTTTTACACCAGTGCGATCGCTAGAGTTAACTACATCTACAAATCTTGGTTAGCACTGATGAAAAGGTTGCAGTACCAACTAGACGGTAAAAATCGTTGGTTGGAAATGCTCAGAAGTGATGCTGAATTAGTAGAAACTAGCGGTGTTAACTTAAAAAGTCTTCGTATCAAAGCTACTGAAATTCTGGCTCAAGTTACACCCCAGTCCGATATGGTTGAACCACAACCAGCCAAAGGAAAGAAACGTCAAAAAACTAAAAAATCCAAAGATTCAAGTAGCGATCGCAGCGTCTCCAAGAGTCTATTTGAAGCTTACAAAAATACAGAAGATAATCTCAGTCGTTGCGCTATCAGCTATTTGCTTAAAAATAGATGCAAAGTAAGTGATAAAGAAGAAGATCCCAAAAAATTTGCCCAGCGTCGGCGCAAAGTAGAAATTCAAATTGAACGTCTTAGAGAGAAGCTAGCTGCTCGGATTCCTAAAGGAAGAGATTTAACAGATGCGAAATGGCTAGAAACTCTCATGATTGCTACTCAGAAATTTCCTAGTAATGAAGCTGAGGCGAAATCATGGCAAGACAGTCTATTAAAAAAATCTAGTAGAGTGCCTTTTCCAGTTAGCTTTGAAACCAACGAAGATATGACTTGGTTTAAAAACAAAAATGGACGCATCTGCGTGAAATTCAATGGTCTTAGCGAACATACTTTTCAAATATATTGTGATTCTCGCCAACTCCATTGGTTTCAACGTTTCTATGAAGACCAGCAAATCAAACGGCTCGGTAAAGGGAAGCACTCCAGTAGCCTCTTCACTCTCCGAAGTGGACTCATTGCTTGGCAGGAAGAAGAAGGCAAAGGCGAACCTTGGGATGTTAACCATTTAATTCTTTACTGTTCTGTAGATACTCGTCTGTGGACAGATGAAGGAACAAACCTAGTTAGAGAAGAAAAAGCAGAAGAAGTTGCTAAGGCTATCACCAAAACTAAAGCCAAGGACGACCTCAATGAAAAACAGCTAGCTTATATAAAAAGGAAAAACTCTACATTAGCCAAAATTAATAACCCCTTTCCCCGTCCAAGCAAACCCTTATATAAAGGGCAATCTGATATTCTTGTTGGTGTTAGCCTTGGTTTAGAAAAGCCTGCAACAGTAGCAGTAGTTAATGGCTCTACAAGTAAAGTGCTTACCCAGCGCAGTATTAAACAAATACTTGGTGATAATTACAGATTACTAAATAGACAGCGACAACAAAAACACTCTTTATCTCATCAACGCCAAGTAGCTCAAACACTAGCTGCACCAAATCAATTCGGAGAATCAGAGTTAGGACTATATGTGGACAGATTGATAGCTCAAGAGATTGTGGCGATCGCACAAGAATATAAAGCTGGCAGTATTGTCCTCCCTAAGTTGGGCGATATGCGAGAAAAAGTTCAAAGCGAAGTTCAAGCCAAAGCCGAACAGAAGTCAGACTTAATAGAAGTTCAAGAAAAGTACGCCAAACAATATCGAGTTAGCGTCCATCAGTGGAGCTACGGCAGACTAATTGCAAATCTTCAAAGTCAGGCTGTTAAAGCTGGAATTGTGATAAAGGAATCAAAGCAGCCAAATCGAGGTACCTCACAGGAGAAAGCGAAAGAGTTAGCGATCAATGCCTACTATTCCCGTGAAATAACCTGATTGACAAAAAACAGAACCTTGATAATAAAATAAGACTCAGTAATAGCGCCGCAGTTCATGCTTTTAAGGGGCCGCTGTAGTTCATGCTTTTTAAAAGCCGCTGTGCTGTGAAAATGTGGGTTAGGTTGACTGTTGGAAAACAGTCTTGCTTTCTGGCCCTGGTAGCTGCCCACCTTGATGCTGCTGTCCGTTGAGGACAGGAATAAGGTGCGCCCCCAGTAATAGAGGTGCGGGTTTACCGCAGTGGTGGCTACTGAATCACCTCCGACCAAGGAGGAATCCACCTTAATTATTTTTTGGCAAGTCGAAGGGGGGTTAATTTTCCTGGGGTTGCTGCCAAAACTTAAATCGCTTGTTCAATGAGGTTTATAGCCTTAAAGATGTCAGTTAATTTACTTTTTTAAGTATTAATTGACAGGCGATTTTGGGAGACGTGACAAAAATGCCTTCCTAACTATTGGTAAATCAATAGTTTAAAGCGCAGAGTATCAACACCCCTCCCAGGCAGAGGCGGGTTGAAAGGAACAATTTGTTCCCAATCACCGGGAATATAAGTATCAATACCCCTCCCAGGCAGAGGCGGGTTGAAAGCAATTATTGTAGCAACCATAGGTTATACCGTTGTATGAGTATCAACACCCTTCCCAGGCAGAGGCGGGTTGAAAGTCCGAAACGCACTGTGCGATCGCACAAGAAATTACTGTATCAACACCCCTCCCAGGCAGAGGCGGGTTGAAAGTTTGACTCATAAAGAAGTCAAAACCTCTGCCTGTTGGTATCAACACCCCTCCCAGGCAGAGGCGGGTTGAAAGACTATCAAGATTTAAATAGATGCCTAGAAAGTCAAGTATCAACACCCCTCCCAGGCAGAGGCGGGTTGAAAGGTGTTGATACCAGCTTACGATTTTATAACAAAAGCTTTTTAGAAATGGGTGGGTTGAAAGCGAATCCAGTTACGTCCTTGTTAGACTGGTATTGTGACTATAGCAGTTCATCTTTGATATAGAGTATCCAGACTAGCTAGTGGTCGCTAATTTGTTAAAAGTGACATTAATTTGTTAAAAGTGACATTAATCTGTTAACAGTGACAAATAATTAGTTAATGTACATGTGAACAGCGACATTCAATTTGTGAATGTACATTATCTTAAATGGACGTAACTGGATTCGAACCAGTGACCTCTACGATGTCAACGTAGCGCTCTAACCAACTGAGCTATACGTCCTTAACCCTTTTTACCTGTCCCAAGTATACCATCTGAGACACATTTGGGACAATGCGAGAGATTAAACCAATAAATCATAGTGGCTCTATCCAGCTTAAGTTTAGCTTTGGGGGTAAAAGGTATACCTTAAACCCTATACCAGGCGGGCAATATGGCGATAAAAGGGATATGGCTACGGTGCGGGCGATCGCTACCAAAATCCAAAATGATATATTAGCTGGACATTTTGACTCCAGCTTAGACCGATACAGATTGATACCTAAATCAACCCCGAATACACAACCTAAATCCTTACTGGAACTTTGGGATCTCTGGGTAGGTTCATTAGACTTGCCAGAATGCACCCTAGCTAATCATTACCGATGGACTAGGGTCATGATGGCTAAGGCTAATCCAGGGTTAACGGATACCAACTGGTTAACTAAGTCTGAGTTATCAGCCCGGACGTACAAGGATCGCCTGAGTCTTATTAGGTCTTGCTGTAAGTGGGGGCTGGCTAAGGGGCTGATAGCAACTAACCCCTATGAGAACATAAAGCTACGAAAAGCCGATTCTAAAGAGATTAAACCCTTTAGGGACTCAGAGATTAGGCAAATAATCCAAGGATTTAATGACCTATTTCCACATTACACAGCCTTTGTAATATTCTTACTGGCTACAGGGGTCAGGACTTCGGAAGCGATCGGGCTACGTTGGAGTCATTTGGATTTTCCAAAGGGAGAAATAATCATTAAAGAATCCCTACCTAAAGACCCTACTGGCAACGGCTACACAAGAATCAGAAAGGAAACTAAGACAGGTAATATAAGATATTTATCCATGTCTGCGGATCTTCAATACTTACTTGTCTCCCTTAGACCCCAGAAAGTAGAGCCAGACGGACTAGTTTTTAAAACACCTGAAGGTTGCATTATTGATGCTGATAACTTCCGATCGCGGTATTGGACGCTGGTACTTAAGCACTGCCAAATACCGTATAGGAAACCATATACTACTAGACATACGATGGGTAGTCATGCAATAGAACAAGGCATACCTGTTACAGGTGTAGCGTACCTTTTAGGTCATAAGAACAGCCGTATGGTGATAGAAACCTATGGTCACATGGTTAACCGTCCAGAGTTACCTGATATCCCTATTGGCCGAGGTAACTAGGGTAGTTGGGAATAGTCCTACTAGAGTTTTAGGGTATATCTGACTAAGTAGAGGTAACTGTAACTTTTATAAAACCTCTATTTTTAACTAAGCATTTCTCTTCAGTAGTTGTTTACCCTCTGGTTATCCTTCCAGGGGGCTTTTATTTGGGCATAGGGGTAACTGGCTTGCGCTGGCGATCGCTTCAGGTATTATCAGCCAGTCTAAAATACCAAATAACCTCAAAATCGGTTAACCCTATGTGCCAGTTTTTACTAAAAATATGCCAGTTAGCTACTGACATTAAGATTTTATAGGTTACAATAGGAGTATACTAAGAAATAAAAATAACAATGAATAACCAGAGAAGCACCCGGAAAGTTAAGTTACAAGTCTGGTTAACTGAACAAGAGCATGAACTACTACAGCAAGCCGCTACCACAACCGGACAGGGAATGTCTAGCTATGTCCGGTCTACTGTACTGAAGGCAATCAAGGTAGATTTGGGGGTATCAGTAGACAGTATTAGTAACCAATAACAACCATGAAACCTAACCGCATAATCTATGACCCTGCTTATTGGTCTTATTATGTCCTCAATGGTCGAGTTTACCGAAACTGCCAGATTGACTCTGTAACCTTTCATGGCACTCAGACTTTAACCCAGTTCTTTAAAGCTAATCAGTACCTAGTTAAGTTAGTCGATGAGGACGATAATGAATACCAAGAGATTATCAGTAGAGTTGTTACTGAATGGGGTTTAGTCGAGTACCTATCGGATATTTGGGATGAAATAAACTTTGCCAATAGATAGAGTATTATCTATGAATATCATAGGATAATCCAATGGTTATTTTAAGCCTCCTAACCCGCATCAATCCACCTTGGAGGCTAGAACCCTGATTTTACTGTAACCATTTAGAACTTGACATTCTATGAGTAAGTTCAATAAGGATTACTCAGATGATTAGAACAGCAAAGGTTAACTTCAGGGCTACTGAACAGGAAGTGGCAAAGATTAAGGAACTGGCTAATGCGGCTGGCTATTCACAATCAGAATATATCCGGTTAGCTGCTTTAGGATTCCCAGTACAACCCGTAAACACCAAATAGGGCAACCAGTTACCAGCTAGTTACCCTAAAGTTCAATATTTAGTTCAAAAATACACAGGGCTAAGGCCCAAGGATTCAAATAATGGATTACTCAAACAAAACCAACTCAAACGAAGTCGATATGTCTGATTATAGCAGCTTTAATGATACTCAGTCAAGCTTTGATAGTGATGATAAGAGCCAGGACAATAGAAAAGCAGCATTAGATTTAGTAAGGATTTATGACATCTTTGCTGTACAAGCAGGTAGTGGGGGTGATAAGTCAAGATCAGATGACCCCAAGGGTAATGGTGATGTATATAAAGCCAAGAAAGCTGCTAAGTTTTACATCCAAAGCGCGGATGAAAAAGCATTTGCATTCTGGCAAGTTTTTGAGGCTGTTTATGGAGGTATTAAAAAAGGTGAACTGGAGTTAACCCAGGATGCTTGGGCGGGTACTGTTTACTATAAAGGAAAGTCTACTACCATTGGTAAGCTAGTTGCAAAGTTAGAGCGAGTATTGGAAATACCTAGACCCAGGACATCAGAGGGTTTTTATGATAGGCAACTAGATATTTTCTTGGAAAACAGGAAGGTTAAGCCAGTTAAGAAATATCTTGATGGGTGTTTGCGCCAATATAGTAAAGAAGTAGAGGTTTTTGAAGTAGCCAGTGAAGATTATGATAATGGCTGGGAACTGGTAAAGGCAGGGACTACCACATCTTATATAGATACTAAAGTTGACCTGCTACCAGAATGGGACAGCTTAGGTAAAGTGCTATTTGGTACTGATGACCCATTAACCCAAGAGATGATTACTACATGGTTAGTTGGAGCAGTTAAGCGAGGTATTGACCCTGGCTGTTATAACAAGAGAACCATAATCCTTAAGGGTAGCCAAGATGCGGGTAAATCTGCCTTTGTTTCTAAGTTAGCTAAACATTGGGGAACTGAGTTACCATCTGGTACTTCTGAGATGGACTTTGTGCGCCAGTGCAGTAGAACTTGGATTATGGAACTAGCCGAATGCGATCGCCTGTTCAAGGGTAGAGATGCCAGCATCCTTAAGCAACAGTTATCAACCACAGTTGATAAGTATGTTCCCAAGTATAAAGAAGCCGATGAAATGGCTATTACCCCTAGAACTACTGTGTTCATAGGTACAACTAATAAATCTCAGTTCCTAGTAGATGATACAGGTAATAAAAGATTCTGGGTTATTGATCTAGCAGATAACTGGAAGTTACCCTTAGCTTGGTTAGATGAAAATGTAGACCAACTGTGGGCTACTGCTTACCATAAGTTACTTAATGGGCATCCTACCGACTTGTCAGAGGATAGCCAAGTTGCCTCAGAGGTCAGGAACCGCGAGTATATGGTTGAGGGTAGCTGGGTAGAACAGTTAGAAAGGGTACTAGATATAGCCACAAAAGAGGGTAACAGAGAGATCGCCTTTAAGGTAGTTGATATCCAGTTAGCTATGGGGACTCATGCGGATAACCAAGGGAAGAATAAGACTGCGGTTATTAATAGCCTTAAGCAGTTAGGTTATGAACAGCGATCGAAAAAGGTAGGCAGTAAGACAGAGAGAGTTTATGCCTTAAAGACTGCTGAGAGTCCCATTATGGCTAAATATGTTGGCGCTGGTGAGTGGTGCTATTGGTCAACAAAGCTAGGGGGGTGGCAGTCTAACCAGGATGTAACCATAGAAGTCAGGAAGGAAGCCAGAGGTCAAGCATAGGCCGTTATTAACTAAATAACTAACCATAGGTTACATCGGCATTAGCTGGTGTAACCTTTAAAATACTTATAGGGTAAGGCTTTGAGAGTTAGGTTACATAAAAAGGTTACATCGGGTTACATTATTTTTAGGAAAATGTAACCGCTAGGATTCATAAGGGGTATAGCTTTCAGCCATTAGGTTACATAGTTACATCTATTTTCTCTAAATAGGGGGTACAGATTACTATAGGGGTTTTGTTTGCCCAATATGATGTAACTATGTAACCTAGAGGCTATAACCTAAGCTATATAAGGATTCCAGAGGTTACATAGTAATGTAACTTTGTAGCCTAAGAATGTAACCATGTAACCTAATCAGTACCCCCTTAGCCCCCCTCTGGTATCCCTTAGATAACCACCGGGGGCTTAAGTTATCCAAGTCCTAATGGACATCCACATGGGGCGACTTAACCGGACAATACGGCTACACTAGTACTAATAATCACCTTTAAGCCCTCCGGGGCTTTTTTAATACTTATATGAAAAGGAATACTGCTTTAGGTTTACTTGCGATCGCTGGATTAGCTATTTATCACCTAAGCCCATTGATGACCCCTAAGCTGGTAGCAGTTAATGAGCCTACCATTTTCGGCATAGGTTTTCAGTATGACCAATGGGGTACAAGATACTCTGCGATCACCGATTGTAAGCGCCAAGGTTGGATAGTAAAGACTGACGGTAACACTTTACAGTACCAGGAAGCCAATGACGCGCCAAGGCTGGAAATACTGCAACAGATATGTTCAACTGAGGATTTAGATTAGGCATTAAATAAATGAGATCCCGATTTTGCTAATCACCACACAAGAAAACCCCGATAAGTATAAATACTTGCCGGGGTTTATATTGGTCATCTAGGTTAATGAGTTAGCCTTAAACTCCCGCCAGTCATTGTTTATGGTATTTCTGATTAGAGCAACCAACCCCTCGGTATCAGTACCGACCTGGGGCGCTATGGTAAATGATGGGTTATATGAGATTTGTTTAGCCCCGGCATTCCCTTTGATTTCCGGTAATGGACTGGTAACGCCTGTGGGTTGACTGTTACCGCCTAAGATGCAGAGATTTGGCTACTTATCGCATTGTAATCCGAGGTTTCCCCAGGTAGAGCCGCAGCCATTTTAGCTATTTCTATCCTGGTTTCCTGGACTAAACCCTTAGCCCTGGCAAAGTTAACGCCTAACTGGCTGCTTAAGTCCCCAGCTTGCGCTAGACCTAATGTCTGAGTTTTGGCAGCCTGACCAATCGACCCTATGCTGTTTTGTATTCCAGAGGCTACCAAGCCCAACCCGGCTGAGAACGCATTAGCCCCCAAGTTACCAAATAGACTGCTGCTAAGGATTCCCTCTTTACCGCCAATATCTTTTAAACCCTCAAACTCTTGCATATTGCTACGGAGAGATGCAAGGTTATTGGAGTTTAACCCTTTTAGATCTTTGGCGCTTAAACTAATCTTTGCTGACGCGCCAACTGACTCTATATTGCGCTTAATCTGCCCAAGCTGAGGCGATAATAAATCCTTTGCGGTCAGTGTTACAGTTACCCGGTTATCTCTAGACATTGGTCTGACCTCCTATTACCTGTATAGTGATAGGGGTTAACTAGATTCTAATAAAATCTGATACTGACAACCCGAAGCGATCGGCGTGCCATTTAAGCGCTTCTGCCTCTGCCTCAGTCATCCTGAAAGTTGTCTTAACCGCCCTCTGTTCCCCAGAGGCTAACTTATGTCTACCCATTGTTGACCTCATATAAATGTCCGACATATATATAGTCAGTCCAGGGTTACACGGGTATTTAAAAGCTAACAAAAGTCTAGTACATTTACTGCTGTAGTCATAGACTAAACTGACTACTATGGATGTATCGAGTTCAGAGAAGGGAGGAGATGAAACACATAACGGTCAGGCTGACAGATGAGGAATACCAGAGGTTACTAGAAGCCCAGTTGGTTTACAGTAACGCCCAAGGTCAGACAGTTTCTCTAAACGCCTACATAAAGTCAAAGATTCTTCCAGAGGCTACCAAGCCTGAACAGTAAACCCAAAACAAATGCCAGAGGCAGCCGTTAACTCCCCCTGGCAATCAAAACAAATCATTCAAAACTAAGGAAATCTTATCATGTTTAACTCAACTGTACAAGCGCCCATCAATGCTACCGAACAATACTATATTCCAGTAGTTGAAAAGATGTTAAACAACATCATTAAGGCTATGAGAAAGGCAGGTATTGAATGGGACAGTACAATCAATCAAATCGATGAGTTTATGAAAACTGAACCAGCCATATACTGGAACTGGCACGGTTTAACCCCCCGGAAAGGTAGAAAGACTAAGAATGTTGTTTTTGTCCTCTATGTAGTCTCTTGATACCTCTCAATAATCCATAATAAAAGCCCGGTAGGTCTTGTTAACTTACCGGGCTAAACTATGACTTACTGAAAAGCTTAGAACTGTCCGAAAAAGGATGAGAGGAGATATGCATCATCGCCAGTAACTTGAGATAAATCTGGGACTGACAACGGCTCCTTAGCTTCTCTAACTTCCCTCCGGTAAAGATTAGCATAAGCCTCAAATCTTTCAGGGGTAGAACATGCGTAGACTATTGCACTAGGATCATCTGAAAAGACGGAATCCAGAATGCTATAAATCCATTGGACATGTTCTAATGGGTCATCGCCAATAACATCTTGCACGGCTGCATAAAGCGCTTCAGCAGTTTCATAACTCTTACCATGCCATAGAAGCCCTTTGTTACCATACCGGGCGGTTGTAGACTCAACTCCAAAGTTCTCCTGAGTTAACAGAAGCGCCCCAAGTCTTAAGTATTCATTGATGGTTTTTTCCCGACCATAGACCAAGATGTATTTAGTAAGATATACCTCAGCCCGGTCAAGGTTTAGTAAACCATGTTTGATTAGTTTTTCAACCGCATCCTGTAACACATGTACTGTTTTTAGAGCCGAGTTTTTCTTAAAGTTATCAGCATCATCAATAGCCTTCTGGGCTGCCTCAGCATCTTTCTGGGCTTGCGCTGCTTTGGCAGCTATTTCTCGCGCTTGCTGTTGCAGTTGTTCCACATAACTTTTATTAGCCATTTTTATTAGTCCTTAGATTATTTACTGGATTCTTAATGTATTTAGTCAAGTCCTGAAATGCCGAAAGATGTACTTGACTGATTTATATATAAATGGGGCAATAAAATGAAGACTAAAGCATTATCATTTCGGATTGAGGAAGACACATATAACTATTTGGCTGACTTGGCGGATAAGTCAAAACAACCCATGTCAGAGGTAGTTAGAGGAATACTGGAAAATAATCAGATGACAGAGGGTACTAGACGCGCCTATGGCGAATGTTTAACCTATTTGGCATCAATAGACTCAGATGATTTTTTAGTTGCTCTGGATGCGCTTATAGAGGCGATTAAGGAGGTTAAGACCAATGGTTAGAAAGACCACTTGCCCCATCTGTGCGCTGAATGCTGAGGCTAGACAAAGCTTTGCGGCTAAGGTCAGTCTGGGGCTACCAGCAACCGCATTAGTAGATTACTTGATAACTCTGGGAGTATCTGTAACCCCTCAGCAGATTTATAGCCATAAAAAGCATAGTAAACCCCAGAAACCACATGTAAGCTACCAGGGACACCAGGTAGCCCCCCGGCTGATCACTAATGTCTCAGCCGATGGGTTAACTACCGATGACAGACAAGAAAGGCTGCTAGCGATCGCTCTAGAGGCTGTTGATTCCCTGGCCGCCCAGTTTAATGCTGATAACAATCTCAGGGTGGCCAGGATGCTTAAGGAAATGGGGGAATGGGCTAGCCAGTTAGTAAAAGACAGGATGGCCAGGGAGACTATACCAGACCCAAATATTAGTATCCAGATTCAGCTTGCCAGTCTAGAGGAAAAACTAGGGCTACCAGAAAGTAACAACACCGAGTCAAGCTACTAGAGGTATAAGTTTTATTTATCGAAAACTTTCGATCCTTAGTGAAATATTTCGATCTATGGTCAACCTACCTAGTCAAAAACCCTATGGTTTATATCACCATAAGGTTTAACCGTATATGTTCAGAAGTATTTAATCCGGGTCAACAGCTTGCCATAAGATAGTACGAGCGTTGCCGTCTGACTCTACATAATCTACTTCATAGGTATTACCGTCTTTCAAGGTAACTTCAAAGACCTCTGCGTCCATATAATCATCGTCATCTAACGGACGCACTTCTATGATATCTTCTAAAGACTGTATTTCTACTTGGGAGCCGTCAGTTAGTGTAAACGTTACGTCTAATGTTTTCATATAATATTAACCTTGACTCCCTTGCTGCTTACTATATTGTAACCTGTATTGATTAGCCTTGTCTACCTTGTCTAACCCTTCCCTGAATAGCTTTTGGGCTTCCTGATGGGTTACTTCTCCCTTAGCTACTCTACGGTTTAGTTCACCCAAAATCACGTAGGATTCCCTACGGTAGATTTCAATCCACGATCCCGGTCGAAAGGTATCAGAATGCCAACGTCTACCGGAATCACCAAACTCAGGTAATCTATAACTCCTTAACTTGAACTCGCTAGCGTCTACATCAATACCCATAGGGTGATTAGCTAGGTACATCTTTCTATTACTTATGTCATGCAGCCCTCCAGGTAGCACCACAAAGGCTCTCTGATCCTTTTCCGAAGGGGTTAATACCCAATCCTCAACCGTTCTACCTGATTTAGTCTTTTTTGTTTCCCTACTCAGGATAGCCTGTGTCCGTGCCTTAGCCTCATCTAGGGTTATTTTACCTGACTCATAATCTTTAACAACGGTATCTAAAGGTACTTTAGCCCACTGGTGGACGTGGTGCTGTTGCATCTTGCCATAACCTTTAGGAGTTAGAGTCTTGTCCACTTTGCCGTGATATGTGGGGAGCCAGTCGGGTACAGTGCTATCCTTAGTCTCTACTTTGGTCATATACTTTGCTAACCCGTCAGCTAGTTGCACTGGGGTCATAGAAGCCAGTCGGGGATTTAAAGATGGCATTCCATAAATCCGATCCCCCATGTACTCATGCATATTGGTATTCCGGTTGAGAACGACCTGTTTACCATCTACTACTACTGAGTATTCAAAATCCTTAACTTTCTTGGTCTTAAACCCGCCTTGGGCTTTAGCTAACTCTGGTTTACCATCCCAGATGGTAAGTTTGTTACCCTTGATACCCAGGTGATCAGGATTAGCCGCTAAGTACTTCCCTGTAGTCTGGGTGGCCTGCGATCGCTCATTTAGAGGCTTCCCTACCTCCTTAGCCTCCCTCTTAGCCTTAAGTACTTCCTGTAACCGTCTACGCTGATCTTGATTGAGCCTCTGGTATAACTCTAATCGTGCTTGATAGACCTGGGCTGCATTCTTGGCAGCCTTGAGGGTCATAGACTGCTTGATAATCTCGGCACGGGTTAGTGGCGATCGCTTGACTTCTCTTTCAAAACTCAGTCCCTTCTCACGAGTCTGTTTACCTCTAGTAGTACTTGATCGCCTACCTGTTGTACTTGACGCGCTTGAAGCTTCAATAAACCTTCCCCCTCTACCTCTTGGGTGTTTATGGGGATTCCAGGTATGGATTTTACCCCCACGGATTACCTTAGCCATTTAACATATCCCTCCATTTGAAGGGATTTAGTCAACTATGAGTTGACTGTTTAGTTAATAAAGTGGGGGGTTACTTATGGCTAAACTTAAACAGGCAGGTATCCGGTTTGACATGGAAACGTATAAATGGTTAGAGGGTGAGGCTGAGAAGACAGGCACGCCGATTAGTGCCCTGGTTAGGGCGGGTGTAGTCCTTCTGATGGCTGAGAAATCGCTAATAACCCAAATGAGGTCGCAGATAGAAGCCCAAGGTGTTACTTATCCGTCTATGAAGCGACCGGAGGCAGACTTAGATAGCTGGCAACCAAAGATTTAAAATGAAGTATAGGTACGGGGTATTAATAAATACTATTTAATACCGTCGTATTTGTCCTGTCTCAGATGATATTCTTGGGACAAAAGTGGGACGGTTAAGACAACTTCTGGGCAGATTAGTAAAGTAAAAAAGGGTGCGGAGTGGGTAAAGGGTAACGCTAGTTACTCGATGTCAACGTAGCGCTCTAACCAACTGAGCTATACGTCCTTAACCACACAATTATCAATAGTAGCATATACTTCTTTGATAATGCAAGATAAAAGCCAAATCAGGCGAACTTTATCACTCCCTAAGTAATCGAGTGCAGATGATGTGAAGTATTTGTTTGATTTGTAAAAAGGTTGCACCATTTGCTACTAATCAAACAAATAAGTCAAATTCTCTTTCCTTTTGCCTCCAGCAATACTGCCTGATTTTCTGCAAGCGTCTTTAAGTTTCTCGAATCCAAAATGCCAATCCTCCCCCACGAGCGCGAGTTGCTATGAAATCTTCTGTGACTAAAAAGAAGCCAAAGAAGGGTAGTTTCGCTATAGGTTGGTTGTAGAAATCTTCTGTTTGAACTTTACCACCACGGATTGCTCTGTTGTAAATAACACGACCAAACAAACTGATAATCATCTGGTTAAAGTCAAAGGCCAATAAATTTTTCTTCCCGAAATATTGCACTGGCCCCGTGAGTTTCAGTGAAACTGGGTTAAGCTCAACCTGATTAGCAATTTCGCCTCTGTCTGAATTTTGTTCCAAAGTGGCATTAAAGGAAACATGAATTGTCATGAACTTGGGTACATAGAAACCGTTGCCTAAGACAATTTTGCCGCTACCTCTGTTTTTCTTAATGCCAGTGACAAAGCAAAGTTGCCATTTACCGAGCAGAAACTCAAAAGGATAAGTCAACTTTTGTTGCTTGGCAGTTTTTTCTGCTTGTAGCAATGCCTTTACTAATATTTCAGCACTAGGGCGTATACTTTTTGGTTCTCTATACTTAACCGCAGCTTGGGATAGCACGTTAATAAAGTCAAATGTCGCTTTAGGTGTTAAATTAGCCGTCATGAAGACACTCTGGATTTAACTACTTCTTGATTTTCTGATAGATTGTAGCGTTCATCTGCAAGAAAACATATCTTTCAGCCGTAGTATCCACTAGAAGTATAGCAAGGGACTGGGGACTAGGGATTGGGGACTGGGTGAAAAGCCTTTTTGTGTCTAAATTTTATCATCTGTTAATGTCCTAACCTTTTTGGCTATTGCTATACGTCGCTTGATTTATGACCGAATGGCACGCTTGTAAAGCCCAAAAGCTTGTTTAGACTCGTTCCCAGCCTCCAGGCTGGGAATGTATTCAAAAGAGGTTCTACAGCCGTCGCCAGTAGTGTTAGGACATCAACATACGATCGAACCTAGACACAAAAAGACTTTTCACCCAGTCTCCAGTCCCCAGTCCCCAGTCCCCAGTCCCCAGCTATACCTCTTGTCAAGCTATAGAGGCGGAGCCTCCCAGAATGAGTTCCCAGCCTGGAGGCTGGGAACCAGTCAGGATAAGGGCTGTATCTTAACTTAGTGCCATTCATTTATGACCAAAGACAAAAAGGATACAAGCTCCTAAATTCATTTATGGGGATTGTAATTTTGAATGCGTGAATTTTGAATTCCCCGTTCGCGTAGCGTCCCGTAGGGAAGGGGTTGACTCTATATTCTTATCTTCACCAAGGATTACCAACCATTGTAAATCCAGCCCAATAATAAGGATGCATAAGTGATTCATCAGCACTGTCAGCAGGTAAAGGCAAATTTCCAACTCCTCCTAAACCTTGCACTTGTCCATCCTTGACATAAATTTGCCCTTTGAGCATAGCTACCTGAGCCTGTTTGAGAGCTTCTGCCTTAATTGGAGTTGTCTTTAAGTTCTCATAAAATTTTGTCATCAACGCCGCTGTGCCAGCATCATTAACCGACCAAAGACTAGCAACACTAGTTTTCACACCTGCCAGCACTGCTAAACCTGCAAATCCCAGTTCGGATTCTTCATCTCCTAAAGCTGTTCTACAAGCACTCAGCACGAGCATTTCAACTTCAGGTTCATTCAAGCGCAACTGTCGTAATTGATTCAAGCGTAACTTGTCTTCCCACAGTTGAATATAGGAATTATTCAAAGCACCCCTAGCAAAATCGGCATGAGTTGCCATGTGAATAATTCCAAAAGGTTGTTGGCGGCGGATAGTTTTAAGATTTTCTAAGGTGGCTTGCTTATCTAACAATAATTTGCCTTGCCAAAGTTTAGATACTAATGTTGATAACTCAAGAGGGACTGCTGGTAAAGGCTCTTGTCCCTGAGTACTCTGAGAAATCCCCAGCGCTAAAATTTGAGATTTTTTAATCTCTTTATAGAGGGTATTAGTCAAACTAAGACTAGGCATTAAGCCAATACTATATTTTTCTACTAGAAATCCCTTACCATCGTGAAGTGCTGCCATTGGAGTTGAACGTAACCCAATATCTGGTAAAAAGACCAGATTGTTGATTTCTCTCGCTTGTAAATCTGGCTCTAGTGGTGCAATAATCCAGCGATAAAGTTGTTGAGATGAACGCAAATAACCGGTGCGACGACGGTTTTGGGGACTAACGATTTGGTCGCGAAATTCTTGAGCTACTTGCAGAACTTTGGTTTTTGTTGTTTCTGGGATACGCTTGCGGATAGGATCGCCTTTTCCGGTTACTACTACAACTTCTAGTTGATCGCTATCTTTTTCTGCTACGGTATTTAACTGTTTTGTAAATTTTTGAGCTTTGCCTAAATTTACTTCTGGTTGAATTTCCACAGGGACAAAACTGATGTAGATAAATGCAGGTTTAATACCAGTAGCTTCTTCAATTTTACGAGCAATTTTTTTGGCATCATCTAGGGTTTTGATTTTAGGGCTGGGTATGCCTAAATGGTCGGCAAAATCATCTGTGAAATTGTCTTCGGGAGTGGGGTCGGGATTAAGAACGGGGTTATCAATCTGAGGATTATTGGTGACAGGGTTATTCGGTTTACTTGGTAGATTGCATTGGAATGTGCAGGGGTTAGTATTTGGAGTTTCAGGATTTGGAGTTTCCGGATTTGGAGTTTCCGGATTGGGAGTTTCCGGATTGGGAGTTTCAGGATTTGGAGTTTCCGGATTAGGTGTCTCAGGATTGGGAGTTTCAGGATTGGGAGTAGGAGTTTGACTGACGTTAATTCCTATCTGTACAGGTGCAGAAGAGGAAACGCCGTCATTTGCACTAATTACAAAGGCATTTAGCGATCCATTTGTATCTGCTGGAGGTGTGTATACCAAAGTATCGCCGCTAGATAAGGTTGTAACACCAGGGATGACGGGAACGCCATTGACAGTGATATTTCCCGTATTCACGACATCGATCTTGATGGAGGTGATGTCATTATTAACATCGCTGACCAGTGGAGCCAAACTAGAGAATGTTAAGGTAACAGGTTGATTGGTCTGGGTATCGGGTAGCAATGAGTTTGCTGTTAATGTCGGCGGTGTGTTGACAGATGTAATGGTGATGCCGGCTGGTGTACCGCTAGCATCTCCACCATTTGGCAAAACTGGAAAGTTATTAACGATTATTGAATTGTCACCTGTATTAATTGACCCTGCTGTACCATTGACACTTGCATCACCGACAATAAAATCTACATTGTTTGGGCCACCATCATGGCGAATGTTAACAGTACCTCCTGCTGAAGGTTGAACGTTAGTACCTCCTTCGCCAGTAAAAAATCCACCAGTTGCGATCGCTTCACCGGTTCCAATTCCTTGAATCAGTCCGTTGGTTAGCACTTGCACATTGCCACCTTGAACTGTGTTTCCATCCACAAAATCGTCTGCGATCGCCTGGGTGTTGATGTTGGTAAAACGAATATTGCTACCAGATGTATTGGTAGTCTGTAAGGTAACGTTGCCAGATGTCAGGTTTCCAGTTCCATCGACTCCGATCGCACTTGCTGAGGCGTTAATGGCATCATTCACGGTGATATTATCTCTGCTAGTTAAACTAATCGCGCCAGCTGTGCCGATAAAATCGCCACCTCCTTCCTTAACTACAGACGAGTTAATTGCCTCTGTGGTAATACTGCCGCCTGTGGTTGTTGCGACTACATCGCCAGCCTGACCTGAGCTATCAGCATCATTTGAAAAAGCATCAATCCTACCTGTGAGAATATTGCCTGCGGCAGTCAAACTGACTGTTCCAGCAGTATTAATAGTATTAAACCCTTCAGTGTTGCTAGTATCGAGATTATTTAGAGTAATCCCACCACCGCTACTTGCGACTGTAATATTACCTGCCAAGTAGCCTTGGCCACTGGCGATAATGTTGCCCGCAACGATGTCGCCAGTCGCAGACAAGTTGACATTGCCACTATTGTCAGAATCAGTAGTTGTATTAAGATTGCCCAGTGATAAACTAGCTCCAGAAATGTTAATCGCTCCCCCAGTTGTCTGGATGGTGTTGGTGGGATTGACAAAGTTTACAGAACCAGTTTGTGAGGAGAGGCTGAAGCTACCGCCAGCACCCAAGTTTAATGTAGCGATACCAGGAGTAGTCACTAAAGGCGTAGCTCCGGTGATGTCATCGATGGTAATGTTGCCTGTAGCTTGTAAGTTGATATTTGCACCTGAAGCTGCGATCGCACCCCAAGAAACAGTGTTAGCCCCAATATCTGCATCGCCAAAGGCAATATTGCCTGCTGTAGCATCAAAATCACCTGTCCCTGCTGCACCATCGATAATGGTCAATGTGCTGGGGTCTAGTAATAAAGTGCCAAAGTTGCCATTGACGGCTGAAGTATCTACCAAACCGTTGAAGGTCAAGAAATTTTTGCCTGATACTTCTACAAAACCACCATTGCCAAAATTTGCTCCTCCACGAGCCGAAATTTTTCCAAAAAACTGGGTTGTGTCGTTACCCCAAACAATTATCCGTCCGCCATTTCCATTCAAGTTACTATCAGCATTAATGACGGATTTTGAGTTAACATAAGTCCCATCTGCGTTGGGTAAAGTCCCCTTACCTTGATAATCGCCACCAATTAGCACAGTACCGCCGCCATTATTTCCAGAGGCGTTAATATTGGCATTAATCACTGCAACTTTTTTACCCAAAGCAGTTATAGTACCGCCTGTTTGACTCGCTGCATTCACTGTTCCAGAAACAATCGTCGTACCTGGAGTTGTGGGAATTGTCACATTAGAGTTTGTTAATTTTACAGTTCCATCAGGATTGGCAGTTAACCCTGTGTTACCAACTGTCAGCAGTTCGGGTATTGAGGCGATGGGAATTGTCCAGTTGTTGGGTTGAGTGCTACTAGAGGCGAGGGGCTGAATTTCTAGACTTAGCAGATTTCCTGGCTGACTGAGACGCACCCAATTTTGTCCTGGTACTGATGTAACGTTAATTTGCCCTCCCGGTGCTGAAAGTTGCCCGGTGTTGACTACAGTACCGCCGAATAAATTCAAATTTTGCCCAGCACCGACTACCAAATTTCCAGCATTGGCGATCGCTCCTGGCTGGTTCATACTAAAGGCAAATCCGTTGGGGTTTCCAACTAAATTTATGTAGTCATTAACACCGATAGCGTTAAACCAACTGCTGCCAAAACCGATGCCGTTGGCTGTTGTCACTGTAAAAGCACCAGGCACATTTAAACTGGCGTTTGCTCCAAAAATAAATCCGGCTGGATTCATCAAGAAAAGGTTAGCATTGCCACCTGTCACCTGAATTAAACCATTGATAACCGAGGCATTCCCGCCTGTAATTCGACCAAGGATATTTTGCAGCGCCGGACTAGCTTGAAAGTTGGCAATTTGTTCTGGTGAAATTCCAAACTGTTGAAAGCTGTGAAAGAGGTTTGCAGCATCTCTTGAAGTTGTGCCGCCAGTGATATCAAGTCGATTGCCGTTGGGAGTCACAATTGTGTTTGTCCCATCGTTAGCAGGAACTATTTGTTGTGCTTGGGCTAATTTGGGATTTACCAACGAGGCAATAACTAAGCCTGAAGCGGCGATATTAGACAGTAAAGATTTTTTGCAGCGTAATCTGAAGCGACTTGTGGGCAATTCTACATCGATTTGTAACTTGTCTGCTAATCCGCGCCGCCAAAGTGCTTGAGCGATCGCCTTCTGCGACCAGAGTATTTGTTCTTTTTGTCTAGTAACAGAGATGCTTTGAGAATGATTTCGGTAGAAATAAAGTGGCTCTTTGACTCGGCGCACTTGGGCTACTTCTGAAAGTCGCAGACATAAGTCATAATCATAGGCACTACAAGAGAACAATTCGTTAACACCTCCCACTCGGTCATAAACCGATCGCCGCATCAAGCGGAAGTGGAAAGTCATGAAATCTACCAACAAACCTGATTGAGAGTAAGGAATGTTACAGCGATGACCATAACCGATGACTTTGCCGTTTGGATCGATATTTAAGTAGTCAGTGTAAACAAATCCCGTATCTGGATGGCGATTGAGGACTGTAGCGGTTTGAGCAAGAGCTGTGGGGGCAAGGATATCATCATTGTCTAATATACCGATGTAAGTGCCGCTAGTTTGGGCGATCGCTGCCTTACAAGCCGCAGCAACTCCTTGGTTGTCTGCCTCCACCACCCGCACTCGCCCATCTTTTTGAGCATAAGCGCGAGCGATCGCTACCGATCCATCTGTAGAGCCATTATTCCAAATTAGTAGCTCAAAGTTTTGCCATGTCTGCGCTAAGACGCTAGCGATCGCTTCTTGAAGGTAAGACTCCCGATTGTAATTGACGATGACAATGGAAATCAGTGGTGACATCGAAGTTTTCCCAAGTTTTCTACCTGTTACCACAATATAATGCTAGGGACTATCACTTAGAATAAATCGCTGTTAATTATAGTTTTAGTTACAAATCTTTTGAAATTTGAATATCAAAAATATGATATTGAAATACTCATAAGAGAAGGCAGGAGGCAGAGGGCAGGAGGTAGAAGGAAAAGAAGTATGATTGATTGATTATTTTATTTATGGGTATAAAACCGAGTTTCAAAACAAGAATTGTATTGAAACGTGTAGCACAAGAGCTAAAGCCTTCACAGCCTAAGTCCCACATTTTAAACATAGGTTACTCTATCTCCTGCCCCCCTATCTCCTGCCTCCTGCCTCCTGCCTCCTGCCCCATGCCTTCTGCCCCCTGCCATAGCATACTCCAAAATCAAAATCAGCCCAGTCGTTAAATAAGGCACTCCACTGAAGAGAAATGAGAAAAGAAATAGAAACTGGTGTTCAGCCTAGAGCAACGACTCAGCAAAAAATTGTCTATTTATCTCATCAGTTAGAGAATTGGCAAAGTTTGGCAATTACTAAATGCAGTCAGCACAGTTTCAGCTTTCGGTGCGGCTTGCTAATTCTGCCTGCGGTTTGGATTGTAACTGCAAATGGACTGAGAGCTAGAGCTAATATTTTTACACCGGACTCGATTCCAAATAGCAGTCAGTCAGAGTTTCAAATAGTACAGTCAACAGAACCAACTCCAGCAACTAACCCACAATCAGAAACACCACAACGGATTCGGGTTCGGAAAATTCAGGTTGTAGGTAGCACAGTTTTTCAGGAAAATGATTTTAATTCAGTAGTGAAACCGTTTGAAGGACGGGACTTAACTTTAGAAGAAATCAGACAAGCCGCCGATGCTGTTACCCAGCTTTACCTAAATAAAGGCTATATAAATTCCAGAGCAATTCCAGATACTCAACAATCTAGTACCGCAGATGGTGTTGTGGTAATTCAAGTGTTGGAAGGGCGTTTGACAGAGATTGACATCCAAGGGACGCGGCGATTAAACCCATCTTATATTCGTAGTCGCATCCAACTAGGTGCTGGTATTCCTCTAAATACTGGTAAGCTCGAAGAACAGTTGAAATTGTTGCGACTCGATCCCTTATTTACCAATGTGGAAGCGAGTTTGCGTCCAACGGGTAAGGTTGGTCAAAGTATTCTCGTTGTCAGAGTTGAAGAGGCAAAAACTTTAATTGGTAGTTTGGGTGTAGATAATTATTCGCCTCCCAGTATTGGCGCGGAAAGATTGGGTGTTGACTTGCGATCGCGCAATTTAACCGGTATGGGAGATGAATTAGCTGGCTCATATTACCATACACTCTCTGGTGGTTCCGATGTTTTTGATTTTAGTTATCAGGTTCCCGTGAACGCCATGAATGGCAAAGTGCAGATTCGAGCGGCATTTAATCGCAACGAAATTACTGAGCCGCCCTTTGATGCCTTTGACATTCGGGCCAACCAGGATCTTTATGAAATCAATTATCGTCAACCATTGATTCGATCGCCTAAAGAAGAATTTGCCTTATCTTTAGGATTTACCTATCAAGATGGTCAAACCTTCCTGTTTGATAACCTCGCAACCCCCTTTGGCATTGGGCCTGATGCCAATGGCGTTAGTCGCACCAGTGTAATGAAATTTGCTCAAGATTATATCAGGCGCGAACCAAAAGGAGCTTGGTTTTTGCGATCGCAATTTAATTTTGGCGTTGATATATTAAACGCAACTATCAACAATGACCCCATACCCGATGGTCGCTTTTTCAGTTGGTTAGGTCAAATACAGCGCGTGCAGCAACTCAGTAACGATCATTTATTGCTCATCCAAGCAGACTTGCAGCTTACACCAGATAGCCTTTTACCTTCCCAGCAATTTGTGATTGGCGGCGGACAATCGGTAAGGGGATATCGCCAAAATATCCGTTCTGGGGATAATGGATTTCGGGTAGCGATCGAAGATCGGTTTACGGTACAGCGTAATGAATCTGGATTATCCACAATTCAACTTGCGCCATTTGTGGATATGGGAGCTGTCTGGAATCAGTCTAATAACCCCAATTCGCTACCCAATCAAACTTTTTTAGTAGGCGCAGGCTTAGGATTAATATGGAATCAGGCAATGGGAATTGATAATCTCTTTTTGCGCCTCGATTATGGATTTCCATTTATCGATCTGAGCGATCGCGGTAATAACGCTCAGGATGATGGCTTTTACTTTAGCCTTCGCTATCAACCCTAGATAAAGACTATGGTAATCATAACTAATTCTGCGGGCATGATATTATTTGAGCCGTATTTGAGCAAGTCGAGTTTAATCAGCAAAATGCTATGAAATGCTATTTCACTTACTCCTTTTGGTAGAGAAGGTACTGATTTCAGTATTTTCCACAGTTAATTACTTGTTCTTCTGCTTTATCCTAATATTGAACTAAAAAATTAACTTCTTTCTTCAGGAATTTGAATTTTATCCTGTGTATATACACAAAGGGAAAAGTTTTAGTTTATAAATTTAAGCAGGAAAGAATTATAAAAGAAAAGTTATGACACAATCTAACTCGCAAGACAAAAACAGCTTTCTTTACCCTCGTAGCCGGTATTATGGAAAATTTCAGCCAGAGAATTTGGTGTTTAATGCCAACCTCCAAGAATTCTCTCAAAAAATTAGTTACATCACTTCCCTAGAAACAGGGGGGAAATTGTCTCAGGAAGAGGCTTATCAGCAAATTAAGTCACTTTGGAAAGAGTTGAAACATAGCAAAAAACAATTGTCCATTGGCGGAAATCAAGAAATTTAAACTAAGAAGGAGGTATTGGTAATTTTTTTATATCTAGTGCAAAAATACTTGAGCCGCCCAGAAATTGATTTTAGGGCGGTTTTTTGGCTTTTGCAAGAAGTATCTTTTTCGTAATGTTAATTCTAGTTGTTACAGGTAATACCAGTTTTGTTTTGTTATGTTAATTTTAGTTGTTACAGGTAATACTAATTCTGTATAAAGATGCCCCAAATTATATAAAGAACGAACCAGCATAGACGCAAAGCCAATACGGTTCGGTTAAAGTTTTTTGATGAAAATTCTCGATCGCTGTACACACAAGTACTTTCGTCCGCTATGCAAGAGGTCTATTGTAGAGACGGCAATTTTGCGTGTCTGTGTTTACAAAAGTATCTCTTACAGCAGTTTTCTTTTGCATGAGGTACAAATTCACTGGTTTTGAGGCAGGAGGCAGAAGGCAGGAGGCAAGAGGGAGAAGAATAATTTGATTTGCGAATCCTTGGTTCTGTACCTCATTTAGTTGCAAAGTGCTGTAAA
>NZ_JAVRBQ020000063.1:0-18495 GCF_034531215.2 Nostoc sp. ChiSLP03a | reverse complement strand
CCACGTTTTTTTGTCGGATTATTAACAACAAACATCTCAAACTCCTATTCTCTCGTCGAAACTAGCTAATTGCTCTCACTGGCGATCGCACCCTATAAGTTAGTCACAGAGATACTTGGGCGGTTTTCGGAGATGTCTATTAACTAAGTACAACATTTCTCTAATTCATAGCGAATTAACTTTGGCAAAACTCTGCGTACCTTTGCGTTTAACTTTGTGTTCCTCTGCGTTTAAAAAAGTACTAAGGATGAATTTTTGGCGCTATCTCTTATTTGCTCAATTAGGAATAGTACTCAATGCAATTTAGTAACTCAAAACTAAGTTACTTAAAAAGAAGGCAAGGGCTGCACTACCTAAAGGAACTGTTAAATTGTCAATACCCAAAAATGAAACAGCTTCTAAAGCCGTAGCTATAACTGCCACTATCAGCGATACTGCCCAAGTTTGCCAACTGTTTCCTTGAGTTCCAACTAAAATCAAACTACTGACAACATAGCCAACAAGCATCATAGTTAGGGAACCTTCCCAACTTTTTTCTGTCCCAAAAACTTTATACTTATGTTTACCAAAGCGTTGCCCAATTAAGGCTGCTAATCCATCTCCCCAAGTCATTACTAAAATTCCGAGTGCTGCGTACTGGGGTTGTTGCAAGTACCAAAACCAAGCAACTAAAATACCGAAACTAACAGAGTAAAAAAATGTCCCTAAGCTTTGCCGTCCAACGCTATTAATACCAGGAAGAATCGGCAATCGGTAGGATAATAAGGTGATTGCACTCGCTAAAATAGAAGCTGTAATCCCTACGCTGGCGGGAATATCTAGCCACCAGGCGATTAAAATCACATTCCCAGTGCCAATATGAACAATCTTCCGCACGATTTCTGGGTTGGCGGTGAAGCGGTTTACCACCCATGCAATCAGGAGGATGAGTAACACCCAAATTGCAGCCGACACAATTTGCAGCCAGAAAACCGGAATTGAGGTGAAGTCAGAAAATGTAATTAACAAAGATACGACAAAATGAAACTTTTTACCCCTGTTACTAATTTATAAGATTTGGGTAGCTGCAATGAAATTATTATTTATTTGGCTGATTCGGGGCTACCGAATGTTTATCTCGCCGTTGTTTCTCCCAACTTGTCGCTTTCAACCAACTTGTTCGATGTATGCTATTGAAGCTATTGAACGATTTGGAGTGTTGCGTGGTAGCTGGATGGCAATTTGGCGGATTTTGCGCTGTCATCCGTTTCATCCAGGTGGTTACGATCCAGTGCCAGAGGTGGTGGAAAAGCAAAGAGGCAATGGGGCAGAGGGGCAGGGGAGCAGAGGGGCAGGGGAGATGAGGGGACAAGGGGACAAGCAGATAAACAAAACTCCTAACTCTTAACTCCTAACTCAGCACTCCTGCCCAATGCCCAATGCCCAATGCCCAATGCCCAAGTTAAAGGATGTGTTGGTGGGTATAGGTATTTGGGGAGATGTCAATAGATGAGGTTGTCATCTAGCGTGGGAAGGTTGAATAATTTAATTTGGATTTACGATGATTAATCTTACTGCGATTTCTATACCAGAACCACAAATTCCTACTCCTGGCCCGAGTCCGCTACCTAGCCCCAATCCTGAGCCGAATCCGCTACCTAGTCCCGAACCTGTACCGGGGCCAGCGATTCCTCAACCATTACCGGGGCCTGTACCAGAACCAGTACCTGCTCCCATTCCTCAGACAGTTCCAGGAACGATTCCCCAAACCATACCGGAACCTGTTTAGATTAACTTGGTAATGTAATCCAAAATCTCAAATCCAAAATCCAAAATGCTAAGAGCCGGAATTGTCGGACTTCCCAACGTCGGAAAATCTACTTTATTTAATGCTGTAATTGCTAATGCTAAAGCTGAAGCAGCTAACTTCCCTTTTTGCACGATTGAACCGAATGTCGGCGTTGTCGCAGTACCGGATGAACGGTTAAATGTTCTTGCTAAGATTGCCAGTTCGGCACAAATTATCCCGGCGCGGGTGGAATTTGTGGATATTGCCGGTTTAGTTAAAGGTGCAAGTCAGGGTGAGGGACTAGGGAATCAATTCCTGTCCCACATCCGGGAAGTTGATGCGATCGTCCATGTGGTACGTTGTTTTGAAAATGACGATATTATCCACGTTGCTGGTTCTGTTGACCCAGCGCGAGATATTGAAATCATTAATATAGAACTGGGTTTATCAGATTTAGCACAAATTGAGCGGCGAATTGACCGTACTCGCAAACTAGCTCGTACCAGCAAAGATGCACAGTTTGAAATCACAGTTTTAGAAAAATTAGCTGCGGCTTTAAATGAAGGTAAATCGGTGCGTCAGGTGAGCTTGAATGAAGAAGAAACAGAAATTATTAAAGGATTAGAACTGCTCACTTATAAACCAATTATCTACGCCGCGAATGTATCTGAAGATGAGTTGGCAACTGGTAATAATTTTGTGGAAACAGTACGGCAAATTGCTGCAACAGAAAATGCCCAAGTTGTGATAGTTTCGGCTCAAGTTGAAGCGGAATTAGTGGAATTACCAGAAGAAGATAAAGCTGATTTCCTCGCGTCTTTGGGTGTGGAAGAAGGCGGTTTGAAATCGTTGATTCGAGCAACTTACACGCTTTTAGGTTTGCGGACATATTTTACTTGCGGCCCCAAAGAAACCCGCGCTTGGACAATTAATGCGGGAATGTCTGCACCTCAAGCTGCTGGTGTAATCCACAGTGATTTTGAGCGGGGATTTATTCGCGCCGAAACTGTTGCTTATAAAGACTTGGTAACAACAGGTTCGATGAATGCAGCGAAGGAGAAAGGGTTGGTTCGCAGTGAAGGGAAAGAGTATGTTGTGCAGGAAGGGGATGTAATGTTGTTCCGATTTAATGTGTAGGGGTAATTAATGAGTGGCCGTTATCGATAAGATAATGGTCAACTTACACCAAGTTGCGTAAGCTTTGCCCAACCTAAGCATCGCCATAAATAAATTGACAAATATTCTCTAATGTGCATAAAAATATGCAAGACGATGCCTGCGGCGGGCAAAGCCTACGCAAATAAACAGCAATCCTGCAAATCTAATAGCTACTTCCACCCACAATATAGCCAAGCTGTGAATATCGGTAAAATAAGTCTGTTAACGGATGCTCAATCATATCAAATCCAAGCAATTGGCACCCACTTAATAAAGCAGTGTTTTGTACTTACAGCTAACAGTATACTTACGTAAGTATTTGATTCATGATAGTACTTTCTGCAAAGAAAGCAATAATTCATTGACAGTATAGGGCTTTGACAAAAATGTATTGACACCAATAGCTGCTACTGCACTGAGCTTCTTGTCAGACATAAGGCCACTGCTGGCAATAATTTTGACTTGGGGGTTAATTTTTTGCAAGGTACGTATGGCTGTTAAACCATCCAGTGAGGGCAGCATAATATCCATGAGGACAGCACTAATTCTGTCTCTATTTTGAGCATATAGCGCGATCGCTTCAATGCCATCATTGGCAACTAAGATTTTGTAGTTGTAAGCTTCTAGTGATGTTATCGTAATCTCTTGAATGGCGGCTTCATCATCCACAACCAAAATTAATTCTCCATGTCCTGTCTGTGGTGGCAAATTTTCGGGGCTAATTGTTTCCATTCCCCCCACTGCTGGCAAGTAAACTTGAAAGCTAGTGCCACTTTCCGGTTCACTATACACGTTCACAAAACCTCCGTGACTTTTAACGATTCCCAATACTGTGGAAAGCCCTAAACCAGTGCCTTGTCCAACATCTTTTGTAGTAAAGAATGGCTCGAAAATTCTATCTAGCATTTGTTTCGGAATCCCAACTCCAGTATCGGAGACAGTAATAACTATGTAAGGCCCCTCTTTGGCTTCTAGGTTCATGCGGGCATAATTTGCGTCAATCAACATATTTTCGGCAGAGATACTCAAAGTACCACCATTGGACATAGCATCGCGGGCGTTAACGCAGAGGTTCATCAGCACTTGATGTAGTTGAGTACTATCTCCAGAAACCATCCACAAATCTTGCGGTACATTAGTGCTGATTTCTATCGATTTGGGAAAAGTCTCTTTCAGAATCTTGGCAATTTCTACAATTATATGTTTGAGTTGCAAAGTGATGTGCTTCCCTTCTACACCCCGCGCAAAGGATAGTACCTGTTTGACTAAATCAGCACCGCGTCTAGCGTTAATTTCTAAAATTTCTAGAAGATGACGAGTCCGCTCATCTGCATTAGGAAATTTTAGCGGTAGCAGTTGCGCTCCTGCCAAAATTGGTGTCAGGATGTTGTTGAGGTCGTGAGCGATACCACTAGCTAAAGTGCCAATACTTTCCAGGCGTTGAGCGCGAAATAATTGGGCTTCTAGGTGCTTTTTCTCGGTAATATCTGTGTCAACGGTGAGAATTGATTTTGGTTTTCCCTGTTCATCGCATACTAAAGTCCAGCGACTAGCCACAAGGACTTCTTTGTTCATTTTAGTAAGTTTTGTTAACTCGCCTTGCCACTTACCTTGACTAATAGCTTGCAATAGAGCCGCTTCAATTTCCGGTGAAGGTTCGTCATCCAAAAGTTCGCTAGCATTTTTCCCCCAAGCCTCTGTAGCTTGCCAGCCGTAAAGTGTTTCTGCGCCTTTGTTCCAGAAGATAATTTGATTGTTTAAATCTCGGACGCAAATGGCATCTGTGGTGACATCTAGTAATGCTGCTTGTTCGCGAATTTTTTCTTCTGCCAATTTGCGATCGCGTAGCGCAGCTTGTCGTTCGCTAATATCTATACTGGCGCATGTCACCCCGATAATTTCTTGGGTTTCATTCCGTAGTGGCTCGACAGTTAAATCGTAATATCGCGTTGTATCTTTGATAGTAATTGATACTTCTTCTCGCGTTCCGATGCCTGTAGTCAGCACTCCACGTTTAATTGCAATCAGATGTTGAGCATCTTCTACTGGGACGATATCTAAGTCTTGCTTGCCCAATATTTTCTCAACTGTCAATTCAGATGGCGGATTGTAAACCCAGGTGTACCGTAAATCTTTATCTTGGTTGTAGACAAAGATGGGAGAGTTTTTCAGAGCAACCCGAAATCGCTCCTCACTCTGCCGCAGTGCGTTGTCTGCCCTTTGACGTTCGATAGCATAACGCATAGATCGCACCAGCAAGTCACCAGTTACTTGTCCCTTCACTAAATAATCTTGCGCTCCTTGTTGCATTGCGCTAGTTGCTAGAGTTTCATCATTTATACCCGTCAGCACAATGATTGGAGTTGCTTTTGCCTGATTGTGAGCAATGACAAAGGTTTGTAATCCCTGGCTATCTGGCAGCGAGAGGTCTAATAAAATCACATCAAAAGTTTTGTTTGTTAGGTAGTTGACTGCTTCATAAAGCCGTTCAACGGGCATCAACTCAACTACAACTGTGGTAACTTCCTTGAATAACTCTTGTAACAATAAGACATCACCAGGGTTATCTTCTACTAACAAAACTTTAATAATATTTTCACCTGCCATTTCCACTACTCCGGTGGCAGTTTTACGATCGCAAACCAAAAATTTTCTATTGATTGGACAATTTTAACGAACTGATCGAAATCTACTGGCTTAGTTATATAACAGTTAGCAAAAAGGTTATAGGCTTTGAGGATATCTTCTTCAGCCTGCGAAGTCGTCAAAACTACTACAGGAATTCGTTTGAGGTTTTCATCTCCTTTTATTTCTGCTAATACCTCTCGTCCATCTTTTTTCGGAAGGTTAAAATCGAGCAGTACAATATCTGGATGAGGTAATTTAGCATATTTTCCCTGTTTTCGCAAGTATGCCATTGCCTCTACACCATCCTCGACTACGTTTAAGTGAATTGAGATTTTACTATCTTCTAGGGCGATGCGTGTAAGTTGGACATCGCCAGGATTATCCTCTACTAACAAAACCTCAATAGGCATAATCGCTGTTATGGTGTTTACCATTGCTTACCTGCTCTATCTGGAATTGTGAAGTAGAAAGTCGAGCCTTGACCCGGTTTCGACTCAACCCAAATCCGGCCGCTGTGGCGTTGGATAATTTTCTTACAAATTGCCAGACCAATTCCAGTACCTGGATACTTGTCTCTACCGTGCAAGCGCTGAAAGATTATAAAAATACGTTCAGTATATTGGGATTCTAAACCAATTCCATTATCACGCACCCAGAACAACCATTCATCCTCCGAGGGGGTAAAATTTAAATTTTTTCCATCTAATATATCTGCATCTCTCTTACTTACTCCAATGTGAATTAATGGCTGTTGACGATCGCAAAATTTGATCGCGTTGGCAATCAAGTTTTGAAATACTTGTGTCAATTGAGTAGCATCAGCCATCACTTGAGGTAGAGTATCGTAGGTGACAACTGCCTTTCGATTTGCGATCGCCACTTGAAGATTAGCAAGCACCTGTTCTAAGACAACACTACAATCAACTGGCACAAAAGGCTGTCCACGGGTGCTGACGCGGGAATAGTTTAACAAATCGTTGATTAGAGTCTGCATCCGGCTGGCCCCGTCTACTGCATAAGCAATAAACTGATCCGCATTGGCATCCAGTTGGTTTTTATATCTCCGCTCCAGCAATTGTAAATAACTAGTTACCATCCGCAATGGCTCTTGCAAATCATGGGAAGCTACGTAGGCAAACTGTTCTAATTCTGCATTAGAACGAGTAAGTTCTTGACTTTGCTGGGTTTGTTTTTCTAATAGTTGTGCCTGAGATAAAGCAATTCCAATTTGGTTCGCTAATTGCTGTAACAAATCCATCTCAAACTGATTCCATTGTCGAGGTGCGCTACACTGATGAGCTAGCAATAAGCCCCAAATATCGTCCCTGACAAGAATCGGCACTACCAGATTAGCCCTGACAGCAAATTGCCGAAGAAATTCTCGATGGCATGGTTGGATATGAGCAGCTTCAATGTCTTCAAGGGCACTTATTCTTCCCTGGCGATATCTCTCTATATATTCTTCTTTAAAACAGGGGTCAAAAATATTTTCTCCTAAAATTACTGGCCAACCAGGCAGAACTGCTTCTTGTACAATTGTTCCCGAACCGTCAGGTTCCAGTCGAAAAATTGATACACGATCGGCTTGTAGTAGTTTTTGTACCTCTGTTACCGTGGTTTGAAGAATTTCATCTATTTGTAAAGATTCTCGAATTTTCAGGGTAATTTCGGCAAATAGTTGCGATCGCAGATTTTGCCGCTTTAATTCTTCATCTGCCCGCTTCCGATTTGTGATATCAGTATAAGAACCAACCATCCGTACTATATCACCCAATGCGTCCCAAAGTGCCTGTCCTCGATCTAGAATCCATTTATAGCTGCCATCTTGGCACTGGACTCGATATTCACAGACGTAAAACGGTGTTTTCTTGGCAAAGTGGTCTTGGAAAGCCTGAATTACCCAATCTCGCTCATCGGTATGGATTCGTTTTATCCATTCATCCCAATGGTTGGAAACTTCGTAGTCTTTATAGCCGAGCATTTCCTTCCATTGAGTTGAGAAGAACACTTCATTAGTCTTGAGGTTCCAATCCCAAATACCATCATTATTAGCATGTAATGCTAATTGCCAACGTTCTTCACTTTCTCGTAGTGCTTCTGCTGTTTTGCGTCGTTCAGTAACATCTTGAAAATAAACAGACAAGCCGTCTTTTGCTGGATAGGCGTGGACTTTAAGCCACTGCTGCTGTGGCAGATACAATTCCTCAAATTCGACACTAACCTGTTCTAAGATTGCCCTGCGATATTCACAATCAAATGTTGTGCCGATAATTTCTGGAAACACCTCCCAGATGTTTTTACCCAAAAGCTGATTGTGAGTTTTTTGCAACAGCCGTTCTGCTTGACCATTAATATAGGTGAATTGCCACTTATGATTTAAGGCAAAAAAACCATCAGTGATACTTTCGAGAAGATTGTTGATGCGGGTTTTGGCGGCTTCAGATTGGGCGCGGGCTGCTTGCTCGTGTGCCACTAGTTTCTCAGTAACTTTAGATACCTCACTTACATGACGCCTGAGTTCGAGTTGGTCAATTACCAGGCGACTCAAACCCACAAATGCCTCCACTTGTTTTTGGCTTAGTTGTCGTGGAATTTGGTCAATCGCGCACAGAGTTCCCAGCATATCTCCTTGCGGAGTAATTAAGGGTACACCTGCATAAAACCGTATATATGGATAGCCAGTTACTACTGGATTACTTGCCAACTTCTCATCAACAAGGGTGTCAGGAACCACCACAACATGACGTTGCTCTTGGCAAAGATAAGATAACCCAACACTCCGAGGCATTTCTGATACATCTAAACCTATTTTTGCCTTAAACCATTGACGGTTTTCATCAATAAAATTTACCAAGGATATGGGTGTGCCACAAATAAAGGCCGCTAACCGAGCAAGATTGTCATAGGCTTCTTCGGGTTCTGTGTCAAGAATTTGATACTGGCGGAGGGCTTCTAACCTCGCTACTTCTGTATCAATATGTCTAGGTTTCATTAACTTTTTTTAAAAAATCTAAATGTTATATTCAGTCAGCAGCATGATTATCTCAAGAATAGCTTAACTTTTTTTAATAATTATTATCCTTTCCTCACCTTTAGCTATTCACGAAAGTCTATTAAAAGCGATTCTTAAAGGATGTTTGAAAAGTATTTTGCGTAACATCTAAGCCTTAGAAACCTAACTCTCCCAGCCCCCTTTGCCTACAAGATAATTGGCGTTTCAAAGTCTCGCTTTGTTTCAGGGAGAAATTTGAAGAGGGGTTTTGAGTATACTGTACAACTTTTTCAACAAGCTTTTATCAGCTACTGCCTGTGTACGCCACAAATTTATTGCGTAGGCGTAGTCCGTCGTAGACATCGCCCTAATCCTAGTGTAGACAAGTTTAGGACTGAGATTATATTACTATGCATGATTAGATTTAGTTATTAGACATAAGAGATTTAGTGATTTGATCAGAGTAATTTATTAGTCGGACTAAACCATTCTAGGTCGATGCGATCGTCTTCTACTGTGTCGAAATTCTCAGGAAAACTGGCTTTTACATTAATGCGAAATTTATCTATATCAGCATTAATGCACAGCGGCTAATTGTGAGATATCGCTCTAGTATTTCCAATACATGGCTAAGGGTATCCTCAATTAGCTCAATCAGTCTACTCCGGATGTATAAATAAACTCTACTATAAAACAGCAAATGTACCAACTTTGCTGACGAGAGCGAGTAGCCTGAAGTATATTTTTACTCCATTTTTTAAGTTAATAGTCTTTACTTACGTATTTATACGGCTAAATAATCGCTCAATTTTTGAGTTGTGGTGATTTTGCTGAGGTTGAATTTTTGCTCAAGAATTACACTCTTGTTGCAGTAAATCTGCTTAATCCTATTTTATTATTTGCCGACAGGATAAAAAAGAAAACTTTTTTGACTATCTATATTTACTGAAACACTGTTGAATCCATTCATCAAATCAAATAAATCCAAAGACTAAGTATGAAATAATGGTTAATTTTCGACATTAGCCAATCCTCAATAGTTTGAATAGCCAAAAAAATATTTTGAAAACATTGAAAAATTCAAATCGAAGAACTATCAATATCTCCCTAA
Organism: Nostoc sp. ChiSLP03a; assembly: GCF_034531215.2. Lineage (NCBI taxonomy): Bacteria > Bacillati > Cyanobacteriota > Cyanophyceae > Nostocales > Nostocaceae > Nostoc > Nostoc sp. ChiSLP03a. Next base: position 8,838 of record NZ_JAVRBQ020000063.1, on the reverse strand, counting down.
TGAGATTCAGAAAAAATATCAAAATTCTTGGCATTTGTTTGTTGTTTTCAACAATTTTATACAAAATTGTATTTATTAAATTATCTGCGATCGCTCTAAGCATAGACAGGAATAAGATTGATTTAATCGCTAATCATAACAAGTCATTAATACATTCAGATCGAAAAATAAATAATTTGCAAAGCCAAGAACTGTTAAAACAGGCTTTAAGAAAGTCTAACTCTAACTTAGAGAAGCCAAAACAGTTACGCAAATTCATCATTGCTGACGTTATCCCGATTGAAGAATACAAAGAAAAGCCTCCCCAGCTACCTGAAGAAGACCGAGAAAAGCCTCAACCAAATACAATTCAGCCATCAACAAATTCAAATCCGTCAAAACCATACACACCCCAACAACAAATACTAATAGAAAAACTACGCCGAACAAAAAAGCAATCACAAGCAATCCAAAAGACAATAATTCTTGATGCCCTAACATTTAGTGCCAACAAGTATCCTTGGATCGTTAACCCTACAGATAACCTTACTTTTTCCACAGAATTATTTAAGCCAAATAAAAATGAAAATTATATAGATACAGATATAAGAGTAAGATTTTCTGGAGAGAATCAGATTATTGATAAATTTACTTATGCCAAATTTCCCAAGACTGACCAGTTTTACTGGGTTCTCGATGGCAATAGAATAGTAGTTGAAACTAAAGGCTCCCAAGCCGGTATTATCTATCAAGGAAGACAAACTAATACTTATATTACCCAAAATGTTACTTCACAACAGGCATTTTGGGGATTGCAAAGTCTGTTCGCTATACCGACAGACTTTCGAGAGTTAGCTGGAGAAGTTGATACTAATAACTTTTCTGTAACTTCAATAGCCGGACAATTGATAAATCCTGAAGGGATACCTGCTGGCAGAGTTATTATTAACAGTGGAATTGACTCAAACAATCCTAATGTCACAGTTCTAAAAAACCCTATTCCAGCTATTGGTAGTGGCTCTACTTTGAGTGTTGATGGTGGGCAAGCTTTATTTCAGGTTTTAGATGCTACTAATGCGCCCAAAATTCTACAAGGCTTTCCAACAACAAATATACAACCTTTGCTAGACGATGGAAACGTCAGGCTCCAAGAAGGCGAAATCATTCCTAAAAGTGCCCTAGAAGCTGCTGGCATCTTTTGGGGAGATATCTTGACGGGAAAAGGTTTTGGTTTTACTGCTCCTGTCTCTTCCTTTCCAGGTATTAAAGTTGCTCAACTTGGAAAATTTGATAACTTTGATTTGTTAAATGTGGCAGTCAATCCTTTTCTTTCTCAATCCGAAAAAGATTTTCATTATCTTAACTCTTTACAGTGGCTATCTTTAGGAAAAAGAGATCCTGTATTTCAGACACTATCTCAAACTCAAGAAAGTTCTGATTGGCACAGACTGTATGTTAGCCATCCTCATAATCGGAGCTTAATTCAATACGATCCAGTTGCAAGCAAAGCTACTTATTCTAATATTTTTTCTGCTCCAGGATTATCCTTAACAGCTAAATTTAGCGATACTAGTATTGATGCTATTCAATCAGTGAATTCTACATTAGGTTTGCTATTAGGTGGAGTTTTTGAAGCTATTAAAATTGATAAGATTCAACAAGGTTTAGAAGAAGCTAGACAAAAACTAAAGAATGGGGAAGGTTTTGTTCCTTTAAATACACCTGCTACAGCTGAACAAAGAAGACAAATTAATAACAGGCTGAATCGCACTTTATCTTATGCCAATGCATCTAGTGGGTTAGAGCAGGTATCTGGAACTTACACATTTCCCAGTCAAGTCACTCCTAATAACTCTAACATCTTGCAAATAAGAACAGGAAACCACAAACGCGCAGTTCAGTTTCTTGAAAGAAATATTTCTATTTTAGATGAAGGTGATACATTTTTTTCCGATCTCAGGCTCTCTAATGAAAAATTTGGCCCTCTAACATATATTGGGATTCCAATTCCTTTAAATGGTACTTCCATCGATCCGATCAACGAAGCCTCTGCTGTAGAAGTAATTTTAACAAACCCTCAAGGGCAAAGATTTGTACAAAAATTTAATTCAGCAGATTCAACGGTAGTACCACTGCAAATAAGAGCAGCCGATTTAGCATTCGATTATATGGAACTCACTAGAGTTAGCAAAATAGGTGTTGATTTTAATAGCTTTAACGGTTATCTATCTTTACCAACAGTTGAATTGCTAGCAGCAGGTTCTTCTGGAAATTTTAACTATAGTGCTAATTTAGGAACGTGGTTTAATATAGATGCTAACTCAGCACCGGGTGTTTCTAATAATAATTTAGGAACGGAAGAACCAACATTAGGTTTATATACTAATATACTTCTCAATTATATTAAAACTGATATACGGTTAAATTCAGCCAAAAGACCTGTAGCTATCAATACTCACGTACCCTACTTGAGAGTTGATTGGAATAGTGCCTCTAATAAAAATAATCCTTTTTCTACTTATTTAAGTTATTTATATCAACATCAAGAAAGAAATTTTGGTTTTTCTTTAGCTCCTGGCATCGCTTTTATTGAAAATAATAGCAATGGGGAATTTTTAGGTCTTTTCAATGGAGAGTTTAGTACTAGTCATGGTTTGAATCTCAAGACAAATTTAGAGGTGGGTAAAGAGTTCTTCTTTGAATTTCAGGGTTTACACGGAGTCAGTAAAAATATTTATGCTGGTGTTTACCTAAAAAATTATGCTATTAATAATCTGGGCTTGAGTAGCCGAGTTTCTGGCTTTAATTATGGAATCATTATGAGGCATAATTTCCCTGATAATAGTGTGTTTATAGAAACTCAAATTGGTACAGGTGAGAATGGATTTGACTTAAAACTTCAAGGTGGTTATCGATTTTGACCTGATTATCAAATATACCCAAATTTTCAAAAATTCGGGGATCTAAGATTTTTATTTTGCCAATTATGTCTAATCTAAAGCACCTAAACCATTATTACCAGCACCTGCTTTGATTATAGATGTTAAATCTTCAACAGAATTACTATTATTTAATAAATTTGCTGCTGTATCAATAAATGGGTTTGGGTTAGAGATGATAGTAGTTTGAGCTACTCCTGGGGTTATAGTCAGACTAGTTATGGTTTCGTTATTTCCACCTGCTATACCTCCATAGGTAGGAGAAATTGTTAAACCTCCTTCATAGTAAGAGCCAGAAGGTAAAGTTACTTCGCCAGTGACACTGAGAAAAGTACCAGAAGGTCTAATAAGAGTAACAGCGCCACGAGCAGTAGCTTGTTGTGCATTTGCTGGTGCCACTAAAAAATATTCTCCACTTACCAAACCTAATAAACAGATACTTCCTCGAATAATTACAGATAATTTGTTAGATAAGCTATTCATATTTTATAAACTCCTCATGTTGTTGTCTTAAGTTGTTTCCAGATTTTGCTTGAAAATGCAGAATATGCATCGGTCAGCAGAAATCGAGGCAGAACCTTTTGTTCTCTGGCTTTTATTCTTTCAGTGTATAAAAATATAAAACCTTTGTTGAGAGCGTTTTGTGAAAAATGGACATTTTGAAGCTTCGTATTTTTACGCAAGCTCTCTATTCAATATTCAGTCAGAGTTTCAGGGTTTATATTGATATCACTAAAGTTATGTAAAGTGATAATGAGGAGTTATGGCAAGGGACTGGGGACTGGGTGAAAAGCCTTTTTGTGTCTAAGTTTTCTCGTCTGTTGATGTCCTAACCACCTTGACTGTTGCTATACATAGCAAATTATTTAGGCACAAGATGAAAAACCTATATAACAAGATTCCCGACTTCTTGGAGAAGTCGGGAATCTGAGCCACAAAGAAGCGTCATACTATATATACAAATATAAATATAGGGAACAGATATAGCATTGCTATTTCTTTTCCCTATGATGTATTGATTTATTCAACTGTTCTGTCAGTTGCTAAAAATTTTGTAATTACTTACGAGTTAAAGCAAAAACTTAATCTATTCTAAACCGCCTAAGCCATTAGAACCAGCACCAGCCCGAATGATAGCTGCTTGTGCGCCAATGTCACCAGCAGTTACAGCTGCATCTAAGGCTGCTGCTGCTGAAGCTACGAAAGGATTGCTGCTAGTAGAGAGGTTTGTAACGTTAGGTGTGCCTGGACTTACAACTAAACTAGTTACACTTTCATCGTCAGCGGCTGGTGTGCCAGTAATGGTAGGTGTAATGGTTAGATCCTGATCGTAGTATGCGTTATTGGGCAAAGTTAATTCACCACTAACACTAACAGAAGCGCCTGAAGCTCTAACAATAGTTACAGCACCACGGGCTGCTGCTTGACCTGCACTTGCTGGTGCAGCCAGGATATTACCAACGCTAACCAAACCTAATAAGCAGATGCTTCCTTTAACGATCGCAGAAATTTTCATGATTAACAAACTCCCCGTGTTGTTTTTCTTTACGTTATCAATATAACCATTGACTGCCAGAAATATCTCAGAGATTATACTGAAATTTGGAAAAATTGCAGAGGTCACAAATTAAAAAAAATAATAAATTGAAGTATTGGTGTAGCTCTGAATAAAAGCTTCAAATACCTTATAAAAATAGAGTTGCAGTCAGGCTTGTGCCTAAGAAATGCCTGTATCAAAGTTGTAGTAATGATTACCAAATTTTGGATGTTGGAAACCAAAATCCATAAAGTTTTGGAGGTAAGCCTTTAGACTGCTTCCAATGTCCCAATACCCTGTAAACACTGCTTAATAATTCGTTAAAACTTGTCAGATATGCCTATGTCATATCTTTGCTAAATCTTAAGTGCATCTTTATAGGTAATATGCTGTGGGCAACGATTTGAATCCCAGTCCGATCGCAGTTATTGTATGGATGCAATATTTTGAAAGGGCAGATAACTATACGCCAACACCATATTCCATAAAATTGAAAACGGCTATAAAATCTAGTTATAGGTTGGGTGGTTAGGGTGTTTATCTGGAAGATAGCCAAGGCGATCGCGCAAAGCACCCAAAAATTTCTTAGGAATTTTGGCTTTCGTGCCTACACAAGTTAATTTTTGAGTCTTTGACTACAGTTATTTAAATACAAATAGATTTTTAAAATTCTGATGTCTGTCTTTTACCAGTAGTGAGCTAGATAATAAGCACAGCAAAAAATTGCCTCAGCGTTTTGCTCAAGCACCATTTAACTTACTATATTTATTGTCCCCCAGTTGAATGGGCTACATCTGACTGCCTTTAGGTCATTATGGCAAAATCTAAAAAAAGCGCTACCCCCATCAATCTCAGCGATCCACAATATTATCTTAACCGAGAGTTAAGCTGGTTAGAATTTAATGCCAGGGTATTACATGAAGCCTGTGACGATCGCACCCCACTTCTGGAACGTCTTAAGTTTTTGGGAATATTTAACTCTAATTTAGATGAGTTTTTTATGGTGCGCGTTGCTGGCTTAAAGCAACAAGTAGAGGCAAAAGTTAGCCTGTTAACTCCCGATGGTCGCACACCACAACAACAGCTAGACGATATTAGGTCTACCCTTATTCCTCATGTCAACAAACAGCACCAACATTTTGAGCAAGTACTTCGTCCTTTACTAGTAAATCATGGCATTCATATTCTGAATTACATAGATTTAAATCAAAAGCAGCGGACTCATCTCAACAGCTATTTTGAAGAACAAATCTTTCCAGTTTTGACTCCTCTGGCTGTCGATCCTAGTCATCCGTTTCCGTTTATTTCTAATCTCAGTTTAAATCTGGCTGTTGTGGTCAAGAATCCAGACACCGAAGAAGAATTTTTTGCCAGAATCAAAGTCCCTAGCGTTCTACCACGATTTTTACCGATACCGCCTGAGTTGGGAGATCAAAATAGCGAAAAACCTGCCCACTGGACTGGAGTACCTTTAGAACAGGCGATCGCTCATAACTTGGAATCTCTATTTCCAGGGATGAACATTCAAGAATATCATCCGTTCCGCATTACCCGTGATGCCGATTTAGTCTTAGAAGAAGATGAAGCAGATGATTTGTTGTTAGCGATTGAACAGGAATTGCGAAAACGGCGCTTGGGTGGAAGTCCAGTCCGGCTAGAAATTCAATCCCAGACTCCGGAAATAGTGCGATCGCGATTATTACATGATTTGGAATTAACAGAAAGTGATGTTTACGAGGTAGATGGTCTTTTGGGACTGCGGGATTTAATGTACTTTATGTCCTTACCATTGCCGGAACTCAAAGATCCACCACGCCAATCTGTTGTACCGTTACGCCTGCAAAGGCTGAGAGAACCGATTTTAGACCCAGATGCGCTGGAGACGGACGAAGGAAAAGACTTTTTTGCTGTAATTCGGGAAAAGGATTTACTAGTACACCATCCCTATCAATCCTTTTCGGCTACAGTTGTGCGCTTTATTACCTATGCTGCCTACGATCCGAATGTGTTAGCCATCAAGATGACCCTTTACCGGACTTCTGGTGACTCGCCCATCGTCAACGCCTTAATTGCCGCTGCTGAAAATGGCAAGCAGGTATCTGTGCTGGTGGAATTAAAGGCACGATTTGATGAGGAGAATAATATTTACTGGGCAAAACGACTAGAAAGAGTTGGAGTTCATGTTGTCTATGGTTTAGTTGGGCTAAAAACCCATAGTAAAACCGTCATGGTGGTACGACGCGAAAAAGACCGCATACGTCGCTACGTACATATTGGGACTGGTAACTATAACCCTAAAACAGCGAGACTCTATACAGATTTAGGATTGTTTAGTTGCCGTGAAGAATTGGGTGCTGACATTACAGATTTATTTAATTTCTTAACTGGGTATTCCCTGCAAAAATCTTATCGAGAAGTGCTGGTTGCACCTGTGAATATGCGCGATCGCTTTTTGGCATTAATTCACCGCGAAATCGAAAATGTTCAAAATGGATTTTCTGGACGGATTGTCGCCAAAATGAATTCCCTTGTCGATCCAGAAATTATCGCCACTTTATATGAAGCTTCCCGCGCCGGAGTGCAAATCGACTTAATTGTTAGGGGTGTTTGTTGTTTACGCCCAGGAATCAAAGACATTAGTGAAAATATTCGCATCATCAGTATTGTCGCTCGCTTTTTAGAGCACTCTCGGATTTATTATTTTCATAACAATACCCAAGAGGAAATCTATATTGGTAGTGCTGATTGGATGCGCCGCAACCTGGATCGCCGAGTCGAAGTAATTACCCCAGTAAAAGACCCAGATATTGCTAAAGATTTGCAAGAAATTATGGGAATTATGCTTGCAGATAATCGCCAAGCTTGGGAATTACAAGCTGATGGTAGTTACATTCAACGGCGTCCTTATGATGATTCTCCAGAAGCTAATTCACAAAAAATTCTCATGAACATGGCATTACGCTCAACTGGTGTAGTCCCAACCTGATTGATAAAAAAATAAGTTACTTATATCTTGACAACTAGCTCAAATTAGTTTTTTTTGGAAAAATTGAATTTTTTGAGCAGTTGTCTAAGTTATTTACATAGGTTCACACAAGTTATTCAACCATAGGATAGAGTCAGTGCTGGCACTTGTTCTCATAAACTGGAGGGGTTATTCTGAATAAACTTGTATTTCCCCTGAATGTTAATGTTATCCTGCGAGCTCTCTACCTTGCGTGTTTTAGTAGTTGATGACCACGAATTGACTCGTTTAACTTTACAATTGGTTTTTTCTTGCCAGGAAAATATTCAAGTAGTAGGTTTAGCCAGTAATGGTGAAGAAGCTATAGAAATGGTTAAACGTTGCCATCCTGACGTAATTGTTCTAGATTTACAGATGCCAGTCATGGATGGCTGGAGTGCCTCCAGTCACATTAAAGCTATATCTCCGAATACCCAGATACTTGCTTACTCCTCAGTGGAAGACGTAAATTTTCATGGGCAAAAGGCAATGTCTAGCTTTGATAACATTTGCAAAAAAGATGTACCTACAAGCGAACTTATTGCTTTGGTTAGGCAGCTAGGTCAGCGTGCAGGAGATTGATTATTGCTTCGCCAACTCAAGCTTAGTTCAATTTTGGAGATTTGAAGACATGATACTACTGAAGAACGTCGGTCTAGCCGAAAGTTGAGGTTAAACCGACGTAAATTTTGATAATTTTTACTCTACTGGAATGGTGCGTGTAAATTCATCAATTAATTCATCCAGTTCTTCCAAAGCCTGATTTACATCTATTCTCAAAGTTCCCAGGTTTGGTTGCTCCAGTAAGCTTAATAGGTAATCGCGTTTATTTTGAACTGCGACAATTCGTTCTTTTATAGTCTGTAAGTCCATTATTTTTTCCTATCTTTAACTACCTTTAAATTTAAAGTTAACTCAAAATCTAATATTCTGGGACACTATACACCCTTAGTAGTCAACTTAAGTAGTCAACTTAGTGCCACTCGCCTTGCCTGCGTGATGGTGCGCGAATATGGACTAAGGATAAATTGAGTGTTGGAAATCACAAAGACAAAGGTGGGTAAAGTCTCGTTTAAACGAAACCAGTGTTTTGAGCGATAATGCCCAATTTATTTGCTCTTGAGCAACTGGCGTGCGGTTTCTAACCATCTTATAGGCAATTTAGGGTTAGTTAAACACTAGCACCTGGGGACAATGTTCTTTCCTAATTTGTTGCTCATAGCCGATGATAATAAAACTAATACCAATTTAATGTGAAGTTGCACATATCTTGATACCCCTAAATCCCCCTTGAAAAGGGGGACTTTGATAGATGTTTTTCCGGTTCCCCCCTTTTTAAGGGGGGTTAGGGGGGATCGAATTCTATGCAGCTTTATAAA
>NZ_JAVRBQ020000062.1:0-25690 GCF_034531215.2 Nostoc sp. ChiSLP03a | reverse complement strand
GTGAAGTTGCACATATCTTGATCCCCCTAAATCCCCCTTGAAAAGGGGGACTTTGATAGATGTTTTTCCGGTTCCCCCCTTTTTAAGGGGGGTTAGGGGGGATCGAATTCTATGCAGCTTTATAAAAAATTGGTATAAGGTCGAAGGTTAAGCCTTAAAGGTCGAAGGTTAAGTCTTAAAGGTCGAACATTAAGCCTTAAAGTTTGAACATTAAGCCTTAAGGTTTGAACATTAAGCCTTAAAGGTCGAACATTAAGCCTTAAAGTTTGAACATTAAGCCTTAAAGGTCGAACATTAAGCCTTAAAGTTTGAAGTATGAGTCTTGCCCAATGCCCAATGCCCAATCCCCAATCCCCAATGCCCAATCCCCAACTAGCAGTTACCAACTAGTAAGGCTTCTTGCTTGAGTTTTGCCCCAAACTTTTGGATGAGTAAATCTTGCAATATTGGCTGCAAATCCTCGCATGGTATGCCTTTGATGATGCAAGTACCCAAATGGGCATCTTTGCCAACTTTGCCGCCCATATATATGTCAACACCTTCCAAGGTTTTGCCATTTTTGCGAGTTTTAGTTCCCATCAAGCCGATGTCTGCAACTTGGGGTTGTCCGCAGGAGTTGGGACAACCTGTCCAATGAATTCGCACTGGTTTGGTGAAGGTTAAGTCTTCTTCTAAGGCTTTAATCATTGCCAGGGCGCGGTTTTTGGTTTCGATCAGGGCAAAGTTGCAAAATTGTGCGCCTGTGCAAGATACTAGCGATCGCGTCAGCAAACCTGGATCGATAGAAAATTTTTCCAGCAAAGGCTCTGTTAAAAATGTTGCTAAACGCGAGTCAGCAATATTGGGGATCACAATGTTTTGCTCAACTGTGAAACGGATTTCGCCACTGCCGTAAACTTCAGCTATACGGGCAATTTCAAACATATCTTCGGCATACAACCGACCAACAGGAACGTGTAAGCCTGCGTAATTCAATTCTGATTGTTTTTGTTTATATACCCCGATATGGTCGCGTTTTTCCCAGTCGATCTCGTCTTTAGGTGCTGCGGATATTAATGATTTACCCAAACGGTTTTCTACTTCTGCGCGAAACTTATCTAAACCCCATTCATCGATTAGCCACATCAAGCGCGATTTTTGCCGATTAGCACGCGGGCCACAATCGCGAAATACTTCCAAAACCGCTCTACATAAAGCTACTACATCTTCGGGAGCCACCCAAGCATTCAGAGGAATCGCCGCCTCACAACGTTTAGCTGAGAAAAAACCACCGACTAAAACGTTAAACCCAAAAATGAGTGCTGAGTCTTGAGTGCTGTTAGCGGTAGCGGGGCGTTCAGCCCGTTCTGAGTGGGAAAAAGACTCAGCACTCAGCACTCGGCACTCAGCACTATTTTTAAATGCTGGCACAAAAGCTAAATCGTTAATTTCAGCATGAACTGAATTGTCTCGTCCACCTGCGATCGCAATATTAAACTTGCGTGGTAAGTTGCTAAATTCTGGGTTTCCTTCGCCTTTATTGGTGAGCATATCTTGAATTTGCTGTACCAACTCTCGCGTGTCGTACAATTCATCTGCATCTAACCCCGCCACGGGATCGCCTGTGATATTGCGGACGTTATCCATCCCTGACTGAACGCTGGTTAAACCAACTGCGTGAAATCTATTAAAGATATCTGGTAAATCTTCAATTCTGATCCCCCGTAATTGAATATTCTGTCTGGTAGTAATATCAGCGCAACCATCATCACCGTAACGTTGCACCACTTGAGCTAAAACACGCATCTGGCTGCTGGTAAGAATACCGTTAGGCATCCGCAACCGCATCATAAACTTTCCTGGGGTAACTGGCCGAAAAAACACGCCTACCCATTTGAGTCGATGATCGCGATCTGTTTCGTTCATCGCCTCCCAACCCAAGGCGGCAAATTTCTCTATCTCACTTTTGATGGCGAGTCCATCTTTTTCTGCTTTTAATTTCTCGAACTTATTAAGACTAGTGGTAGTTGCTGTATCTGTCATGAGTCTGAATCTCGTTGCAAATTACTGATAAGATCGGTAACTGTGGTCATAATTTCCCAATTCCAATCAATCCGTAGTTACATCAGGTGCTGTATCTGCGAAGGTTAGGGAATAAAAACTTAATATTTAACTACGGCTGATTATTTTTACTCAAGAACATTCCAACGCGAAACTTCAAATCCGTGGTTAGTTAAAAAAAATTTGTGACCATTTACATCTTGGGAATTTATCAAGCAGGTTTAGATAATGTTCATGTAACAATTTCGATACTCATAACTTAAGGTGACTTTTGTGTTAAAATCGTATAAATTGTTACGATTTTCGGAAAAATTTTTCAAAAAATGCATGAATAGTATGCATTACTTGCATTAAAGTCACCCATAAGCGATGTAGCGCCCTTAATCAAGGGTATTTGAGAAGACTGAAGTAATTTTGGATCGCCATAGATTAATCTCAAATCGTTCGACTGAGCGTAGCCGAAGTCTAAAATCCCAAATTGAATGGGAGATGTTAGCTAAAACTTAGATATTATTTCAGCAGTTATGAAACGTCGTGACTTTATTAATTGGGTAGGTTTGGGCTGGATTGCGAGTTCTCTACCTGTAGCGATCGCAGCTTGTTCTTCTCAAACAACTCCAGCATCTAAAGATTGGCAAACAGTAGGTACATCGGCAGATTTAGATAAAACAGGTCAATTGCTGGCAAAAAACTCACCGGCTGGGCCTGTGCTGGTAGTCGGCACATCTAAAGCCGGAAATCTAACTGCTGTTGACCCTACTTGTACTCATGCAGGTTGCACTGTAGCATGGAAAGCAGATGCCAAAAAATTCGCTTGTCCCTGTCATGGTTCGGAATATGGAGCCGATGGTAAAGTGCAAAAAGGCCCAGCAACCGACCCCCTAAAAACTTACGCCGCTAAGATTGAGGGCAATTCTGTTTTAGTTAAGCCAAGCTAGTGGAGGCAGGATAGAGCATGGGGACTGGGGACTGGGGACTGGGTACTGGGTACTAGGGACTGGGTGCTGGGTACTGGGTACTAGGAGAATAACCAATCCCCAATCCCCAATCCCCAATCCCCAATCCCCAATCCCCAATCCCCAATCCCTTTTACGCAAGATATTGTGAGTAATATCAAACAGCTTTTGGTACAAGCCGAGACAGCACATAATGCCGCTGATTGGTCATCACTAATTCAATATTTGCAACAATTAGTTTTAGGGGCAAATTCGGAAGATCCAGAAATAGTTAAAAATCGAGAATATCTTCTGAAATTAACACTTTCCATCTTAGAGATGGGGGATTTTCAGCAACGATGGGAAATTACCAAAGTGTTGATTCACTTTGGTAATATTGCTATCCCACCTCTGATTGAAATATTAGAAGATGAAGACGCAGAAGACGAATTGCGCTGGTATGCGGCAAGGACTTTGGGCGAATTTAAACATCCAGAAGCGATCGCATCAATAGTTGAATTGTTGAAAAACGATCGGGATGAAGAACTCAAAGCGATCGCATCTACAGCACTGGGACAAATGGGTACTGTTGCAATTACTTCACTAACTGAACTTCTATTAGATGAAAATACACGATTGTTAGCAGTGCGATCGCTTTGTTGTATTCGGCAACCAGAAACCATCACGCCGCTGTTGAGTGTAGTGCAAGATCCACAAGCAGCAATCCGTGCCGCCGCAATTGAAGCCCTCAGCAGTTTTCATGACGAACGCGTACCGCCAGTATTGTTAAAAGCTTTGGACGATCCCGCCGCCACAGTGAGGCGTGCAGCAGTACTTGGTTTAGGTTTTCGCCCCGATTTACATCAAGCATTAGATTTAATAACGAGACTGCAACCCAAACTTTACGACGTTAACCTTGATGTTTGTTGTGCAGCCGCAGTTACCCTTTCTCGGATTGGTAGTGATGACGCTGCTAAACACTTATTTGATTTGCTGATTTCACCTCAGACACCGATAACGCTGCAATTAGAAACCATCCGTGCTTTAAGTTGGGTGGGAACATTATCGAGTTTGGAATATTTGCAAACAGCACTGAATCAAAGTACTTCCGAGACAGTGTGGCAAGAAATTGTCACAGTTTTGGGACGAGTCCAAAAACCGCAGTTAACTACACCAGCGGTAGAAATATTACTGCAAATACTGCGATGCCTTCTCTACGAGACGCTAGGCGAACGGCAAGCTTCTCTAACGCAGCATTCGGCCATAGAGATTGCTAGCATCAAAAGTGCGATCGCTTTATCTTTAGGACAGTTAGGCGAAATGCAGGCAATTGAACCATTGATTTCCCTGTTAGCCGATCCTAATGCATCGGTGAGACTACATGCGATCGCAGCACTGAAAAATCTGAATGAGGAAGCCACACATCAACAATTGCAGCAGTTAGCGAATAATGATGCAATCACACCAGATTTAAAACAAGGAATAGCGATCGCTTTAGCCGAATGGTAAATTTCAGCGTCAACTTTTAATCGCGTGGCGTCTCGTAAAGTCTGCGGCATAGCTACGCTTAGGGCGCTGCCTCTTTTAGATAAGAGAAGATTAAAATCCTTATTACAAACCTTTAATTATTTATGCCATCCTATTGAACTGATAATAAAAGTATTCCTTAAGTCTAAAGTAAGACACATCTGGAGTATGAAGTTATAAGTTTTCAGGTGAAATAAGATTGTGAAGTATTCTTAATAGAGTCTCAACTGCAAGCAGCATCTGGCTGTATAGAGTTTTTGGTTCATTTATATCAAAATAACTAAAAGCTAATGTCAAAAAAGTAATTATATTTATTCAGGTGAAAATCCTGTTTAACTTAGCGATCGCTTGTACTTCTTAGGTTAGTCTGTTTATCTAATTACAAACTCTATTCTATAATGTGGAGTTTTCTCACACTTATAGAACTCATATCTGATTTTTGAACAAGATTTCAGATAAAACCCCGATATAATAAGCTTTTCAGCCTCTGTATGTTTTCAGAAATAAAATCAAAGTCCTATATAAACTAACCTAACTTGAATGCCAAATTAATTCCTGGGATATAAGTGATTTTACTCTTATGGTAGAAGTCCGTCGAAAAACTAACACTTATGCTATCTAACAGTAACAAAATGATTCACAATAAGTAATTAATAAAAATAGGATAGATAGAAATTAAGTGTAATAATATTTATTTTCTATCTTGAACAAGCAATTTCGCTCGTGAGTTTTTAATCCTAAAGTAGTAATTACTGATTATGAGTTATTTTGCTTAATGTGACAAAGAATAAGTTATTGGTGGTATTTTCAAATACTTTCAACTTTTCCAGAAGAAGTTAAGTAAAATACTCTGCAATCTGCCTCGCCATAATTTACCTAATTTAGCAGTGGATTGAAGAGACAACATTGCTTTTGTAAATCAATCAACGATACAAATCTAGAACATAAAAGGAACCATAAGCATGAAGCCTTTCAATTTATCTAAAGCTGTTTTAGCTACTCTATTTGCCATAAGTTTCGCTTCTGTATCCTTACCTACTTTAGTTTCTGCCCAAAGTGGAGGTTCCGGCAGTGGAGGCTCTGGTAGCGGAAGTGCCGGCAGTGGAAGCTCCGGTAGCGGAAGCTCCAGTGGTAGCACTGGCTCAGGTACTGGAACTGGAGCTACAGGCACTGGAACCGGGACAACAGGCAGTAGCACAACAGGCACTGGAACCGGGACAACAGGCACTGGCTTAGGTACTGGAACTGGAACTACAGGCACTGGCGCAACAGGCACTGGAACCGGGACAACAGGTACTGGTTTAGGTACTGGAACTGGAACTACAGGTACTGGCACAACAGGCAGTGGAACTGGGACAACGGGCAGTGGAACCGGGACAACAGGCACTGGAACAGGGACAACAGGCACTGGCTTAGGTACTGGAACCACAGGTACTGGCACAACAGGCACTGGAACTGGGACAACAGGCACTGGAACAACAGGCACTGATGCCACAGGTAGTGGAACTACAGGTAGTGGAACAACGGGCGGTGGAACAACAGGCACTGATGCCACAGGTAGTGAAACTACAGGCAGTGGAACAACGGGCACTGATGCTACAGGTAGTGGAACTACAGGCAGTGGAACAACGGGCACTGATACCACAGGTAGTGGAACAACAGGCACTGGCACTGATGCCACAGGTACTAACAGAAATACAGGTGTCGCAGCTTCCGAAAGAACTAGCGATCGCGGTTTCAATTTTGGTTGGCTAGGTTTACTTGGTCTAGCTGGTTTAGCTGGACTGCGTAATCGCGAAAAAGTCCGGGCTTATAGAGATCCCGATGAAGTAACAGGTTCTCGCTCTAGATAGTATTCACCACACCCTAGGAGGGTACAGCTATAGTTTGTGCCCTCTATGTCTTTTGCAAATCTGATGCGATCGCAGCTGTATCCGTACTTGTATAAAACCAACCTGACCAACGGTAACATTCAGGTAATTGAGATGCGAAGTTGAAATGATTACTTTATGTCAATTAGAAACTGCTATATAATCTGTCGCATAATGATGAAGTGAAACACTGATAGTTCGCTACAGTTCAACTATCAGCTTCTGTAATCACAAGAGAATGGCTCAGAACGATAGCGTTAAAAATATTATCTAAAAATTCATATATTTCAGCAGAAAATAGTTAATTATTTTTTGGGCGAAATTTACCGAAAAAATCGGTGCAAAGCGCATCATTGACAACAAAGGCGGTCAAATCTGATTTACTTAAATGTTAATCAGAGAAAAAAAGCTGTAACAAACTCTACTAAATTGTGGATAAAAATCCGTTAACTTTATAAAACTGATCAATGTAATTCAGGCTACATAAAAATGCGCCTAGAGCAGTTGCAAGCCTTTCTAGCGATCGCCCAAACCGGCAGCTTTCAACAAGCAGCGCGAACATCTGGTGTTACCCAATCGACGATTAGTCGCCAAATCCAAGCATTAGAAGCAGATTTGGGGATAGAACTGTTTCACAGAAGCACTCATGCCAAACTGACACTAGGAGGCGAACGTTTGTTACCCCGCGTTCGCAAAATTTGTCAAGAGTGGCAGACTGCTACAGAAGAATTAGCCGATTTAATCGCTGGAAAGCAACCAGAACTTTGCATTGCCGTGATTCACTCTCTGTGTGGATCTTACTTACCACCAGTGTTGCAAAAATTTTGTCATGATTATCCAGATGTGCAATTGCGGGTGACTTCATTAGGAAGCGATCGCGCCCTGAAAGTCCTCAAAGATGGATTGGTGGATTTAGCAATTGTGATGAATAATCGCTTTTTAACCACCAGTAGAGAAATGGTGGTAGAAGTACTTTATGATGAACCTATAGAAGTTTTAACCGCAGCCAATCATCCCCTCGCACAATATGAATGCGTCCCTTGGTCGGAGCTAATTCGTTATCCCCAAGTGGTTTTTAAAGATGGTTATGGGATGCAACGCTTAATACAAGATAAATTTGAGCGGATGGAAGCCACACTCCAGTCGGCTTTAGAGGTAAATACCCTAGATGCCTTCCGGGGAGTTGTGCGCCAAGGGAAATTGATAGCTTTGCTACCTCAATCAGCATTACTGGAAGCACATCTTGACCCTACCCTGGCGATTCGTTCTTTAGCCAGTAATAATACTAATGGTTTAGCAGATGGTTCCAGTTTGACTCGACGGGTAGTTATGGTGACAACTCAAGATCGTCTGCAAATTCCTCCCATTAAACATTTTTGGCAACTCGTGCAAGAAAATATCCCACTGCAAATTAACCAGCAGCGATCGCCTTCGTCAACTGCGATTTTATTAGACAACGTAAGTTAATTAAAGCAACGCGATCCCAATTTTAAAAATTCCAGCGAAAAAAATAATCTATCGTAGGGCGCACAGCTAGCTGTGCGCCCCTACTTCAGTTTAATAAGCATCCATTGGCAGACAAGAACAAACAAAATTGCGATCGCCAAAGGCTGCATCAATGCGACCGACAGCAGGCCAGAACTTATATTCGCGTGTCCAAGGCGCAGGATAGGCAGCTTGTTCGCGAGAATAGGGATGCTGCCATTCTCCGGTAATTAAACTTTCGGCAGTGTGGGGTGCGTTCTTCAAAAGATTATCTTGGATATCCACCTTGCCAACTTCTATTTCGGCAATTTCTTGACGAATAGAAATCAATGCATCACAGAAACGATCCAACTCTTGCTTAGATTCACTTTCTGTAGGTTCCACCATGATTGTACCCCCTACAGGCCAGGAGACAGTCGGCGCATGGAAACCGTAATCGATCAGACGCTTGGCAACATCATCGATTTCGATCGCAGCCGATTTTTTGAGCGATCGTAAATCTAAAATACATTCATGGGCAACTAAACCATTTTTCCCCTGATACAAAACCGGATAGTATGATTCCAGTCTCTTAGCGATGTAGTTAGCGTTGAGAATCGCCACCTTAGTTGCTTGGGTTAAACCATCTGCACCCATCAGGGCGATGTACATCCAAGAAATCACCAAGATACTCGCACTACCCCAAGGCGCAGCTGCCACAGCACCAATATGCTGGGTATTGGGGATTGGGGATTGGGGATTGGGAATTTCTTCCTTCCTAGTTCCCAGTCCCCAGTCCCCAATCCCGACTACAGGATGTCCCGGTAGAAAAGGCACAAGATGAGATGCAACGCCAATGGGCCCCATACCAGGGCCACCGCCACCATGAGGAATACAGAAGGTTTTGTGCAGATTCAAGTGACAGACATCCGCGCCAATATCCCCAGGACGGCAAATTCCCACTTGGGCGTTCATATTTGCCCCATCCATGTAAACTTGTCCGCCATAACTATGGACAACAGCGCAGATTTCCTGAATTGGCTCCTCAAAGACACCGTGAGTTGAGGGATATGTCACCATTAAAGCGGCTAATTCATTGCTGTGTTTTTCTGCCTTCGCCTTCAGGTCAGCAACATCAATATTACCTTGTGAGTCACAGGCAACTGCTACCACCTTCATCCCGCACATCACCGCACTTGCTGGATTGGTTCCGTGTGCGGAAGTGGGAATCAAACAAACATTGCGATGTGCTTCGCCCCGATTTTCGTGATATTGACGAATTACTAAAAGTCCAGCATATTCGCCCTGAGAACCAGCATTTGGTTGTAGAGAAATTCCCGCAAAACCAGTAATTTCAGCTAACCATGCCTCAAGTTGCTGGAATAGAATTTGATAACCTTGTGTTTGCGATGCAGGGGCAAATGGATGAATCTTGCCAAATTCCTCCCAACTTACCGGAATCATCTCAGCAGTTGCATTCAACTTCATTGTGCAAGAACCCAAGGGAATCATCGATGTCGTTAACGATAAGTCCTTGCTTTCTAATTTGTGCAGATAACGCAACAACTCCGTTTCTGAGTGATAGCGGTTAAAAACTGGGTGGGTGAGATAGTTGCTAGTACGGGCAAGGCTTGAGTTTTGTAAAGGTGATTTGCGCTGTGCTGCAATTAAGTCTCCAATTTCTTTAAAACTGAAAAATGGACTATCAGACGCTGCAAAAATCTCCCAAAGCTTTATCAAATCATCTACTGTAGTTGTTTCATCTACAGAGATACCAACGGCAGTGTCATCAAAAATCCGCAGGTTAATATTCCGTGCTTGACAAGCTTCGAGAATTACTTCCAGGCTGCGTGTTCCCAACTCCACGCGCAATGTATCAAAGAAATTTTCAGAACTAATTTTGTAACCTAGATGCTTTAGTCCTGCTGCCAACATTAAAGTTAGCTGATGGATATTTACAGCGATTTGCTTCAGTCCATCTGGCCCATGATAGACGGCGTACATACTCGCCATCACCGCCAGCAGCACCTGTGCAGTACAAATATTACTAGTAGCTTTTTCGCGGCGGATGTGCTGTTCGCGGGTTTGCAAGGCAAGACGCAATGCAGGCTTACCTTGAGCATCTTTTGAAACTCCCACAATTCGCCCTGGAACTAGCCGTTTATACTCTTCCTTCGTAGCGAAATATGCCGCATGAGGCCCCCCAAACCCCAAAGGAATACCGAATCGCTGAGTGCTTCCGACAGCAATATCAGCGCCAAATTCCCCAGGAGGGGTCAGCAAAGTTAAACTTAAAGGATCTGCTGCTACCGTCACCAATGCACCCTTAGCATGGGCTTTTTCTATAAAAGCGCGGTAGTCATAAATAGTGCCATCACTTGCAGGGTATTGCAGAACAGCCCCAAAAATTGGTCGCTCAAAATCAAATTTTTGATGATCCCCAACAACGATCTTAATCCCCAATGGTTTAGCACGTGTTTGTAACACATCAATGGTTTGGGGATGGCAATCACGAGAGACAAAATAGGCATCTGCCTGATTTTTAGAGACACCATAGCTTAGACTCATTGCTTCTGCTGCTGCTGTGGCTTCATCAAGTAACGAAGCATTGGCAATTTCTAAACCTGTGAGGTCAATAATCAGAGTTTGAAAATTCAGCAGCGCTTCTAGTCGCCCTTGAGCAATTTCTGGCTGATAAGGAGTGTAGGCAGTATACCAACCGGGGTTTTCTAGGATATTACGCCCAATCACAGGTGGGGTAATACTGTCGTAATAGCCCATACCAATGTATGAACGGAAAACCTGATTTTTGGCAGCAACTTTTTTTAACGATGCCAGTGCTGCATACTCGCTTTCTGCTTCAGGTAACTTTAGCGGTTGCTTCAGCCGAATTGCCTGTGGAACTGTTTGGTCGATTAGGGCATCCAGGCTGGAAAACCCCAAAACCTTAAGCATAAGCTGAATATCATCGGAGTTAGGGCCAATGTGTCTTGGCACAAAACTACTTAACTTTTGACTTTTTTCGTCCAGCACTTGCTGCTCATTAGACTTGAGAATAGGGGCGTTCAATACCACAAATTACTCTCCAGACGGTACTATTTCATATTTTGCAATAAATACTCTTAAACTGGGGGCTGGGAATTGGGGATTCGGAAGATATTGGATAGGTGAATAAGAGTAATTATTAATTACCTTCTCCACTCACCTACTCCCTTACTCTTCCACTCAGCACTTAACACTCAGCACTCAGCACGGGCTAAACGCACCGCTTCCGCTAACAGCACTCAGCACTCAGCACTCCTACTCCCCTTCTACTTGGGCGCGATACTCATCTGCTGTCAGGGCATCTTCAACTTCGCCAGGGTCATTGACGCGGACTTTCAAAAACCACCCTTCCCCATAGGGGTCTTCTGACACTTCTTCAGGAGAATTAATTAAGGCTTCATTGCGTTCTATAACTGTGCCTGTTACTGGTGAATTCAGTTCTTCAACGGCTTTCACTGATTCAATTGTGCCAAAGTTTTCTCCCCTGGTAAGAGCATCGCCAATTTCTGGCAGTTCCAAAAAGACGATATCACCCAATTCATGTACGGCAAATTCAGTAATGCCAATGGTGGCAATTTCACCATCGATTCGCACGTATTCATGAGAATCTAAGTATCTGAAATCTTGAGGGTATTCAAAAGACATATCACTTCCTCTCCCTTATCAAAAAAATTATTTCCCTAACAGTCATCCAAGTTATATCTGGTAATGAACCTTAGTGTAGTTGAATAACTCACAACACATTATTCCTCAAAAACCTCGACGCTTATCAGTTGTTAACACGATTTTTTGACCGATAAAAGGGACGTTTAACTACAACTGCTGCATAAGTTTTGCCGCGAATTTCGACTTCTAGCTGCTGACCGACAGTTGCTAGCTGGGTAGAAATGTAAGCTAAGGCAATAGGATAACCAAGTGTCAGTGACAGGGTGCCACTAGTAACTTCTCCCACAACTTTACCTGTGGATAACACTTGATAGCCATGACGGGCAATGTTGCGCCCTTGGGTTTGCAAACCTACCAATCGGCGCTTTACTCCAGTGGCTTTTTGTTGTGCTAAAACTTCCCGACCAATAAAATCGCCTTTGGTATCTAAGTGAACTAGCCACCCCAAACCTGCTTCTAAGGGTGTGGTGATGTCATCGATATCTTGTCCGTACAGTGCCATCGCTGCTTCTAAGCGCAGAGTGTCTCTCGCACCGAGTCCACAGGGGATAACACCACTTTTATGGAGAGTTTGCCATAATTCTACTCCCACATTCGGGTCTACCATCACCTCAAAGCCATCTTCTCCTGTGTAACCTGTGCGGGCTAGGAAGGCAGGTTTACCTAGTAGAGTTGCTTCTAAATGTCCAAAGGCTTTGATTGGTTGCAAGTCTTCTTGCACTAATGGCTGGAGATATTTAATCGCTTTTGGCCCTTGGACGGCAATTAAGACTTTATCTGGTGAAAGGTCTTGGAATTGCACCTTATCCAAGTCAAGGTGTTGCAATAGCCATGCTTTATCTTTACTGGAGGTTGCCGCATTGACTATGATGAATGCTTTTTGTGTACCACTGGTGTCTTCACCTTGATAATAAACAATGATGTCGTCAATAATTCCCGCTTGGGGATTTAACAATACGGTGTATTGTGCTTGACCAGCTTGCAAACGACTCAAGTCGGAAGGTACTAGTGGCTGGAGTTGGGAAATCAGGTTTTTACCTTGGAGGGTAAATTTGCCCATGTGGGAAATATCGAACATTCCGGCTGTATTTCTTACAGCCTCGTGTTCGCGGCTAATTCCACTAAATTGCACGGGCATTTCCCAACCGCCAAAGCTGGTAAGGCGTGCTTTGAGTTCTACACCCAATTGATATAAAGGGGTTCGCGCCAGAGATTGGGCGTTGTCTTCTTGATTAGCCACAGGTAATTATTGCGTAGATGCGGAGCAACTTGCCGTTAGGCATCGCACCTCAACATCTATCATCCTACGAGAGATTAGGGAAGAGGTGACAGGGGACAGGGGACAGGAGACCGGTGACAGGGAACAGATGATAGGAAATAATCTGTACCCTGTAACCTGCACCCTATTCCCTTCTGTGAGGTTTAATAGTTAATGGTGGCAATGTTGAGATTTATTAAGAAGAGATTATGAAATATTGGCAACTGTTAGCTAGCTTTGTCTTAGCTATGGTTCTTTTTTTGTTTCCCCTATCGGCGCAAGCTGCAAGTTCTTCCAGTATTACCCGTTCTGTGGGTAATGATGAACTCAAGGCCAAGGATTACTCTGGCCAAAGTTTAATTGGTACTGAGTTTACCAATCTCAAATTAGAGAATGCTAATTTTAGCAATGCTGACTTACGTGGTGGCGTATTTAATAGTAGCGTATTGCAGGGAGTAAATCTGCATGGTGCTGATTTTAGTGAAGGCATAGCCTATCTAACCAAGTTTAAGGATGCTGATTTAAGTGATGCTGTGTTGACTGATGCGATGATGCTACGTTCTACTTTTGATGGCGTGGATATCACAGGTACCGATTTTACGAATGCAATTTTAGATGGAATACAAGTGAAAAAGCTTTGTGTTAACGCAAGTGGTGTGAATTCTAAAACTGGTGTGGAAACTCGCAAGTCTCTAGGATGTAAGTAAATTTTAACCCCTCTTCGCTAGTGGAGCTACGGTGTATACATATGTCTTAAAAACCTAGCTTTAATAAGACTTTCTTCGTTCCCAGTCTGAGACTGGGAATGCATTCATTGAGTCTCTGACTCAATGTCTGGCTGGAGGCAGAGCCTCTAATAAGCCATTCCCAGTCGGAGCAGGGGAACGAGAAGTGAGAGAACAATGGGAAAATCGAGCTTTTTCCGACTTGTGTATACACCGTAGTTCGCTAGTGGAGAGGGGGATATTTTTTTAACGAATTACGAATTACGAATTACGAATTATGCACAGCGATCGCTAATGATATGCTTCTCTTAAAAAGCTGGCATAATTTGCCCGAACTGTCATAGTTGTCGGATGACTTATACCTAAAGTCCGTTCGCAAATTTTCAAAGCTTTCTCAAATAAAGGCTTGGCTTTCCTGTAGCGTCTTGTATGACGGTAGAGCGCTGCTAGATTGTTCAGGCTAATGGCGACATCGGGATGGTTATTTCCCAACAGGCGTTTACTCAGTTCTAAAGCTTGCTCATACAAAGGTTCGGCTTGTTTGTAACTTCCTGTAGATTCGTAAAGTTGTGCTAAATTGTTCAGGCTAGTGGCAACATCGGGATGTGCATCTCCGAGCAGGCGTTTTCTCAGTTTTAATGCTTGCTTGAACAAGGGTTCGGCTTCACTGTAGCGTCTTGTATAGCAGTACAATGCTCCTAAATTGTTCAGACTCGTGGCAACATGGGGATGTTCTTCTCCCACTAGGCGTTTCCAGAGTTCTAAAGCTTGCTGATACAAAGGTTCGGCTTCGTTATAGCGTCCTGTATATTCGTAGATTAATGCCAAATAGCTCAGGCTGGTAGCGACATCGGTATGTACTTCTCCTAACAGACGTTTTCTCAGTGCTAAAGCTTGCTCAAGCAAGGGTTCGGCTTCTCTATAGCGTCCTGTAGTTTCGTAAAGTACTGCTAAATTGTTCAGACTAGTGGCGACATCGATATGTTCTAAACCAAAACGATTTTGAGTTAGTTCTACACACCGTTGCAACCAAAGTTCTGCTTGCTGATAGAGTGCTTGACTTTGATAAAACCAGGCTAATTTGGTAAACAGAGTGATTAGATTTTTATCGCCCAAATATTCGGATAGGTGAGTTGCAACTTCTTTAATATGCGGGATATGTGGAGTGAAGTTGAGAATATCTTCAGGGTTGATCTGTTGCGGAATTAGCTTTGCTACCTCTAACATCATGGTTGCAAATTTGGTTTTTGCTTCATCCGCCTCACTTGACTTATCCAACTTCATTCGGAAAAGTTGTCGAATCTGTGGATTTAGAAGATAAATTCCTTTATTTTTCTGTTGTAATAAATGTAATTCTAGTAAATCGGCTATGGCTTTCTCGTTGAGTTGTTGTTTTTTATCATCTTCTATTGTCTCAACAGATAGAGGAATGTCAGCTAAAGCACACAAACTTAGCAAACAGCCGAAGCTTTGGGCATTTTCATCCAACTGTTCCCAACTCAATTCAAAAGCTTCAACTATACCGTATTCATCAGGCATCAATGAGTTAGCATTGATTACTGGTTCATGTTCCACTCGTTTCTTCTCTAGCCGCTTTAGCAGTGTTTCCAGAGACAAATCTGGCATTTTATCCAAATATCGTCCCACTAACTCTAACGCTAAAGGTAAATATCCCAAAAATTTACAAATTCTTCTTGCAACCCAAGCTTCTTGTTGCAGTCGTTCCCGAACCACTAGCGATTTGAATAATTTCATCGCCACCAATGGTTTGAGGACAGCCAATTCGCTATTATTATATTTTGCGCTCAGGTAAGCTTGTAACTTTTCTAGTTTGTCTTGATTGTTGAAAGTCGCTAACTCAGGATTATTCTGGGCAAACTTGTTATATACCTCACCCACCCACTTTGTGAAAGCGGCAATATCAACGTTTAATTCGCTGGCAAGTTTAGCTTTAGTTTTACCTAAGTTTTCTGTCTGAAAATATTTTGTAAAAGCTGCCATTTGCTCCAGAGATAAGCCATTCGTAGCAGCTTCTTTTGCTATAAAATTAGCCCATTGCATAAACAGCTTGTAAAATTTATTTTTATTGTAGCTTTGTCTCCATTAGGAAATCTTCTATCTTTCGGATAAAAGTACCATTTGTATAAAAATATTTAAATTTAGTGGCTACGTATTTTGTTATTTAATATGAGAATCAAATCGCAGAGTCGCAGAGGGCAAGAAAGAAGAGAGAAAAGGAAGCAAAAGCTATTTGAAGTTACAATTGATAGCGATCGCTATTCTCCTGTTTGTTGCTTGAGTAAATTGACCAAAGTATCGGATAACCACAAACCAGCCTCACGCCAAGCTTGGATTCCAGGAGATATTGCTTGGGATTAGTCCGCGTCTTTTCGCTAATATCAGCAAGCCTCCGGTTTCGATAGTATTAATACCTAAAGCTTGACCACAACGCCGTGTTGCTCTATCGTCAACAATAGCGGCACAGTCGGAATTTTTTAGTGCCAAACTGAATACTTGTGATTCTCCCTTTCCCAAAACGAGTTAACCCAGCAGAAATTGCTGGGTTAACTTGTGAAATGTCACCTAATTCATACCATTTAACTGCTGCGGCAATTCGCATTTCTTGGATAAATTATTCTGGATTTTTACAAAATGCTGAAAATACTGTTTTCTACTTGAAGCGATGCGAACATTTAACTCAACCTACAAATATTTTTAACTGAATCGTATTGCAAGTTAAGGGATAATTGGTAATTGGTTTTCCAAAAGAATTAATTTCAGAAGTTAGACCGTATCTAGCGGTATCTAGCAGTTCCGGTGAGTACTAGAGTTTGATATGACTGTAATTGTCCAAATAGGGGAGTACGAATAAATCCTGATGTTCTTTGAGTAGTTAAAATAGCTTCGGTTTGGACAGCAGTTTCTCGTGTTCCGATCGCTAGGTTGATAATTGGTAAGAGTAAGCTCAGTTTAACTATATTTCCTCCTAAATCAGGGTTTAGTGGTTTGCTAATAATTATCGTCACTAGCGTACCGATATCAGTAGCTAATGTCTGAATTTGATCGCCACTAAAATGCTCAGAAATTGTTTGAGTTTTGTAATCAAGTTGTGGAACTCCATTGATAATTGAATACTTGATGTTAGTATCTTTACCTTCAAGTTCAAATTCATTTGGTCGTTGCACAACAATTGCTTGTGCTGGCTTGGTGGATTTGGTAATCACAAAAGATAATAGTGATGTCGTGGTTAAGCCAGTCACAAAAGTGAGAGCAGTTTTGAGAACTTGACGACGGGGAAATTTTGAGGATATGTCTTTAAGGTTCATAATCGTAATTTAAACCATTGATAAAGAAATATTTCTCTTTATAGAAAGAGAAAAAGATTGCGCTATCCGATATAGAGTGCGACAGCGCTAATATGATTTTAGATTATTCAGTTAGCAAGGTAATTAAAATACCAATTGTTGATTTTTAACTCTTCAGTTAGATAAAAATAAATTTTTGATGACAATATTAAGTGGTGTTGCAGTTCGTAAGCGATCGCACTGGAGCCTTTGAACCTCGAAGTTGCACCTTTGAACTCAAAATGGTTATACAATGTCTACGACGGACTACGCCTACGCACTATTATTGACTGTACTATTTGGTGTGTAGAAGGCGATCGCTGCTAATATTTAAACTACAACTGTTGTGTGGCATCAATTTGGTGTGATTTTGGGAGAAAGGGGCGATCGCTAGCGATATGCTTCTCTTAAAAATCTTGCATAATTTCCCCGAACCCTGATTGTATCGGGATGACCTACACCTAAAGCCTGCTCACAAATTGCCAAAGCTTGCTGAAGTAGAGGTTCGGCTTCGCTGTAGCGTCCTGTAGAATGATAGAGTCCTGCGAGATTGTTCAGGCTAGTGGCGACATGGGGATGGTTGTCTCCCAGTAAGCGTTTCCATAATCCCAAAGCTTGCTGAAACAGGGGTTCGGCTTTGCTGTAGCGTCCTGTATAATGGTACAGTAATGCGAGATTGTTCAGGCTAGTGGCAATATTGGAATGTTCCAAACCCAGACGATTTTCAGCTATTTTTACACACTGCTGCAACCAAGGTTCTGCTTCCTGATAAAGTCCTTGACCTTGATAAAACCAGCCTAAGCCTATGAAAGGCCAAATTAAATCCTCGTCCCTGAGATATTTGGATAGGTGGGTTGCAACTTCTGCAATATGAGGGATATACGGAGTGAGATTAAAAATATCTTCACGGTTAGGCTGTTGAGGAATTTGCTTTGCCACCTCTACCATCTGCGCTACAAAAGCAGTTTTCACCTCATCTGCATTACTTGACTCATCCAACTTCATCTGGAAAAATTGCCGAATCAGTGGATGTAGACGATCAATTCCTTTACTTTGCCATTGTATTAAATGCAATTGCCGTAAATCAGCTATAGCTCTCTCCCAAAGTTCTTGTTTATCATCATCTTCTATTGCCTCAACAGAAAAAGGAATATCAGCCAAAGCATATAAACTTAGCCAACAGCCAACAAAGCGTGCATTTTCATCCAACTGTTCCCAACTCAATGCAAAAGCTTCAGCAACACCATATTCATAACGCATCAATGGGTTAGCCTTGGCGATTGCTTCGTGTTCCAGTCGCTTTTTCTCTAGCCGCTTCAGCAGTCTTTCCAGAGACAAATCTGGCATTTGATCCAGATATCGCCCCACTAACTCTAACGCCAAAGGCAAATATCCCAAAAATTTACAAATTTTTCTCGCGACCCAAGGTTCGCTTTTCAGCCGTTCTCTATCAACCAGCGATTTTAATAATTTCATCGCCGCCAATGGTTTGAGAACACCCAAAGGTAATTGCGGCAAAGTTCTATCAAACCCCAAACGGGTTGTCAGCAATACTTTAAACCGGGGTGATTCTGGGGGGAGATAAGGCTGAACCTGTTTTTTGTAATCGGTGACATCATCAAACACCAGCAGTACTTCACCTTGTTGCCAATTCTGCCAGCAGTATCTCAGCCTATCCGCTAATTCCCAGTCATCCGGTGCAATGAGTTTAAATTTCAATTCGGCAAATCTGAGAATCTGAATTCCGACATCAATTCCCTGTGCAGATAACCAGCAAACCCCACCTTGATAATTCTGCAAGTGCTGTTTGGCGTATTGGGTAGCGAGTTCAGTTTTCCCGACTCCACCCATACCCGCCACAGCTACAATTGCAACTTGCCGAGATGTTTGTAATGAGGAGTGCAGTTCTTCTAGTTCCGTCTCACGTCCCACAAATTTTTCAAATGGAACAGCAGGGGGAATGTTGTGATGAATTTCTTTAATTGTGGGGTGGGCATCTTGCCCGCCATTATATTTCCTTATCAGGCAAGCTCGTAACTTTTCCAGCTTACCCCGGCTTTCAGAATTGGCTAACTCAGGATAACTCTGGGCGAATTTGTCATAAACCTCTGTCATCCGCTTTTTGAAAGCAGCTGCACCAATATTTAATTCGCTGGCAAGTTTCGCCTCACTCTTACCTGAGTTTTCAGTCTTCAACCGTTCTACAAAAGCTGCCGTTTGCTCTGGAGATAAGCTATTAATAGCAGCCTCATTGGCTAGAAAATCAGCCCATTCCATAGACAGCTTGTGAGATTTCTTCTCGATTCTACTTAATTTCTACTTTCGTTCTACTTTGTCTCAATTTCTAGGGAATCTCCTCTTCTTCTGGCAGAAATACGATTTGCATAGAAACATTTAGAAGAGGTTCAGTCATGAAAACTGCTTTAACAACTCCGGTCAACGTTAATCAAACCACTCAAACTTCGCAATTAATTCCCACCTCGCCAACATCATTAGAGAAACCATCTACCTGGATGCGAGACGGATACAGTCCCACTGAAATTATTCTGGCGGCGGCAATTTTAACTTCATTGTCGATTGGGGGAATTGCCTCTGTGATTGTGGCGATTACGGGTTTAGTTAAAACTTTAGTACGCCCGACAAGCGAAAAAACAAAGTAGGGGTACTGGCAAAGCCAAATTCTTCGCTTCGTTGCTATCCCGCCTCGGAATCAATTCCGAGGCTAATAGTCTAAGTCCGTTCAAACGGACTAAATTTTAGTTAATTTGAGTCAGTTTTAACTGACTTATGCTGTTAGCCTGCGATTTGAATCGCAGGTGGGCTGAAGGTATCGCCCGTAACTTGAGCCTTTGAGCCTTTTAACCTCGACGTTGAGCCTTTTATCCTCAACGTTGCGCCTTTTATGCTCGAAGTTGCACCTTTTATGCTCGAAGTTGCACCTTTTATCCCCGACGTTGCGCCTTTTATCCTCAAGGTTGCGCCTTTTATCCTCGAAGTTGCGCCTTTTATCCTCGAAGTTGCACCTTTTATCCCCGACGTTGCACCTTTTATCCTCGAAGTTGCACCTTTTAGCCTCGAAGTTGGGATTTGCTATTCAAAACAGCCAGATAAATACTCTATCCCTCCTGCCCCCTGCCCCCTGCTTCCTATCCCCTGCCTCCTAATACTAAGGTGATTGATTTAACACCCACTTCAACCACTGACTAAAGGAACTTAAAACATTCAACCTTTGAACTCCAGGCGCACGAGCGGCGGCGAGTCCATCAACAGCGACTAATGCGGCGTATTGCAAGCCCAAGAAACTATCAACTGCGGCATAAGGGCCACCTAAAGTAATCGCCCCCGCAGCATACATTTGACCTCGATCGCTACGCATTTCTACTAATTCAAAATTGTTCGCTACAGTTAATCGTCCCAGGTGATTTACTGGGAGGTTATAATGTTTCACCAAATCTGCCAAGAGGGGATTTGCATCTACTTTGGCATCCAGTCCAGTAGCATCAACAATAAAGTCAGCGAACAATTTCTTTTCCCCAAAGCTTTGCTCTCGAATACGGGTAATAGTCCGGTTTTGGGCATCTCGTTCCACATCCAAAACCTCACCAAAGGTAATTTGATACCAGCCTTCGCTTAACCCTTGAGCAGTAATTTGCTGCCAATCTCGGCGGTCAGCGGTAGTAGTTCCACCCCAGTCTGCTAGTAAACGCTTGCGTTCATCGGGGGTGGCTTTTTCTAACATTGCCCGGAGTTCGCCGCCCCAACAGGCTTTCGGCCAGTTAAAGGGTTGAAATTCGTAATGATTTTTGACTAGGCGCTGGGTATTTTGAAATTTGTTACCTTGGGGTTTAGGCGATCGCATTAAATGCAAAACTGCAATATTTCGATTTCGCTTTCTGGCTTCATAAATCCGCTGCACAATCCGCGAAGCCACAATTCCCCGCCCCCGAATCAATACCGTACCACCATGTTGCTCTAGTTGTTCATAAACGCGATCGTGAGCTTCATAAGCATTGACGACAGATGTAAAATCTTGATATTTTTCCCTATAAGCTTGCAAATCTGGGAGAAACTGAATTGCTGGATATCCAGTAGCTAAATGTAAATAACGACTAACTAAAAAAGCATAATTTCCTGGGCCGCGAGAATAGGCTACGCAATATCTGCCATCATCAGTTTTGCGAATTACCCTAACTCGCCCATAGCGATAAATTTGATTCCAGCCTATGCGCTTCGTCTCCCTATCTATGGAATCAAAGACGTTACCCGCACGAGGAGTATAAGTTTCTGCAAATGTTGGTTCAGCAAACACTTGCCATAAATACTTGAATGCTGACTTCATCTGTCCTTTGCTGCAATCGTGCCAAGCTTCACGCAAGGCATAACTAGGCCAACCCCAAATATTATCAGGACAAGAGTCAGAATTAGAACGCAGTCTTTCATATAAAGGAATTTGCGAATTCAGACAGAGGCGTTTGTAACGGGCATAAGGTTCCGCCTCTAATCCCAAAGCCACAATTTTGTCAGCAGGTACACCACTAATTCGCAACAAATCAGTCCATAAAAAGCTACCCAATCCCGCCCCGATCGCTAGATAATCAGATTCATCTACTGGTAATCCTGTAGCATGAAGTGCTTGCACAGAAACTTTTTGAGCCTGAAACGCCAATGGCGGGAAATTACTTGCCACGGGCGTTAGCGGCTGAACTACAGGTAAGCTGGGGTCTGGGCGATTGGTATTTGCGTTGAAGTGAATCGTTGAAGGGGGGCTAGTATCTGGTGCAGCAGCGCTAGCACCAAATGTCACTGCGATTAGATAGGGGCCAATTTGCAACGTATCGCCATTAACTAGAACACTGCGCGTTTGTGGTTGACCGTTGACATAGACACCGTTAACGCTACCTTGGTCAATCACTACTAAATGGTCTTGTTCCCAGTCAATCAAGGCATGGTAGCGAGAAACTTCATTACTGTTAAGCAGCATCCGAGAAACCCGCATTCCTCTATGTTCAGCAGGTAAGCGAGCAAATTCTCGACCAAAAGCGATCGGCACATTTAACAGTGGTTCTCGCCGTTCGCCTGTCGCTGGTTCTTCCCAACTTAATTGGATTTGTAGGTCATTTGTCATTTGTCATTTGTCATTTGTCATTGGTCATTGGTCATTGGGCATTGGGCATTGGGCATTGGGCATTGGGCATTGATTATTCTTCTCTGCTCCCCTGCTCCTCTGCTCCTCTGCTCCCCTGCCCCCTGCCTCCCTCCTCAACTACCCCGTGCTACTAACACACTCACAGCCGCAGCTAAAGATGTCCCACACCAATGACAGCCAATTTGTAGATTCTCTGCTGGGGAAACTTTATGACATTTGGGGCATTCTAAGCCATAAACTCCTGGCGGTGGTGCGGGGGGTGTTTGTGGGTGATGGTGATGTCCGAGATTTATTGCTGGATTGGGTGGTAGCAAAATTGTTGCTGGAATGCTACCCGTGGAAACGCTTGTAACATTGAGTTTTATTTGTCCTAAAGTGATACTACTGCCCTCAGTTAACGGCATTTCACCTTGGACTAATTGCCGTCCATCGACAACGGGAGGATTTTGCGATCGCAAATTCCTGATATAAAAGCGCTGTTGCTGGTGATGAAAAAATATTTCAATGTGCAGACCAGATACAGTAGGATGACTCAGAACAATATCGCACCGGAGGGGGTCACGACCGATGCGGACAGTACCAGGATTATGACTTGCCTGTTGTTCGTAAATATTCTGAGTTTTATCTTGGCCAGCATCGTGCCAATGTAAAGTTAGTGCGTTCATTGTTCTAACTTCGTAAGTGGTATTTAGCTACATCAACTTCTTTCTGTGCGATTCCTAACACGATTGAGTAGGTGCAAGCAAGTATTTAGAAAAAACTTCAACAAGCTTTATCTATTCGATGCTAATTTATCAGCAATGCGTGTAGTTTCTGGCAATCGATATTTAGGCGTGCAGCGTAATACATAGTCAATCGCAGTCGGTAAACTAATTCGATGACCACTGGAAATATACAGAGGTTTTACTCCTGTGCGCGATCGCAAAACTGCCCCAATGGTTTCACCGTTATATATTAGTGGTTGCGTGCTGCCTTTGGTTTGTGCCAATTCTTCATGCTTACCTATCAACCTGGACTTAGCTACACCAATTGTTGGCATATCTATAAGTAACCCTAAATGGCTAGCTATACCTAATCTGCGGGGGTGAGCAATTCCTTGACCATCACACAGAATGATATCTGGTATTGTTTTAATCTTCTCCAAGGCATCAAGGACGGCTGGAATTTCCCGAAATGACAGGAACCCAGGAACATAAGGAAAGGTTGTAGGACGATGTGCTAGGCTGGTCTCGATTACTTGCAAATCAGGAAAACTCAAGACTGCGACAGCAGCACGGCTAATTGTCCCATCAGCTTCAAAACCCATATCCACTCCAGCAACATACTGGATAGGTTCTTGCAGTCGATCCTCAGTAATTACTTGGTTTTGCAGCGTTTCTTGGATAACTATGGCTTCTTCTAGCGTCGAAGGCCAAGCACGATCTCGGTAAAACTTCATATTGAAAATTGGAATTTCACTGATTAATATTAATCCTGTTAATTTAGCAAGCACAAAAACAAAAGTTTTTGATGTTGATGCAGGAAAATATATTTTTGTAAAAGTCTGTAAATAACTAACTTTATACTAAATATTTTAGTCCAGGTTAGCTGATATCTTGCATCACAATGTTACTTAAGGCTGTCAAGAGGGAATCCTGAGAATATAAGTTTATTTTTCTAGATTTTCTTCTTTTACTGGTTATGACACAGCCAAATATTCTAAAACTTGCAAAACAGGGAGATGCAGAAGCGATCGCATCTCTGATGAACCGCCACTTACACCCCAAAGGGATCAACGCAAAAGTTGCTTTCCAAGATGCTTGCTTAGAGGTAACGCTAGAATCTGCCCAAGTACTAAATCAGCAAGTTTTAGTTGCATTTATCCGCAAAGGGTTGACAGCTTTAGGGGCTGCATCTGTTGAAAGAGTCAAAATTTATGGACAACAAACAGGTAAGGAGTTTCCGACTTGGAGTAAAGAGTTTGATTTGGGCATGGTAGAAGCTGATTTAAAACCAGTAGATAATGAACATTTTTCTAGTAATCCTCAAAATCTAACCATTTGTATTAACTTAAGTGGCGATACTGCGCAGGGATTAACAAACCAAGATTTTGAATTTATTGCTAATCAAATCAGCACTGATATTTTATCATCTTCTACTAACGTTTTTATTCAAAAAGTAAGTATTAGTAATGGTAGTTCTGTGATTACAAAGGAACGTTAGGATTTAATTTGATTCACGCATAGGTGCAGAGATTGAGCCTAAAATCCTGGCTTTTATAATAATTTTAATAAGTCTATATAAATTTTAAATATCAAGCTGTACAATCTATAAAAATGTTGCTTTTCCCTATCAATGGGGAACCCTGAGATAGAAGATATTATCTCAGCTTTCGGATTTATTGGTTATGACACAATCGAATCTTTTAGAACTTGCTAAACAGGGATATGCACAAGCGATCGCATCCCTAATGAACCGTCAATTACAACCCAAGGGCATCACTGTAAAAGTAGCGCTCAAGGATGCTTGCTTACAAATAATGCTAGAATCTGCTCAAGTACCAAATCAGCAAGCCTTGGTTGCATTTATCCGCAAA
Source organism: Nostoc sp. ChiSLP03a (assembly GCF_034531215.2). Lineage (NCBI taxonomy): Bacteria > Bacillati > Cyanobacteriota > Cyanophyceae > Nostocales > Nostocaceae > Nostoc > Nostoc sp. ChiSLP03a. The sequence continues at coordinate 1,094 of NZ_JAVRBQ020000062.1, read as the reverse complement.
GCTATAACTGGCTTAGGTGCTGCATCTATTGAGAGGGTTAAGGTTTATGGGCGACAAACAGGCGAGGAGTTTCCAGCTTGGAGTCAAGAGTTTGAGTTAGTGGCTCAATTAAATCCGTCTTACTCTCATATAGAAATTAATGCTACAAATCAGATATCTCTGTCAAGCTTAAATGTAGAAAAAACAACATTCAAAAGTTAACTATACAAAATTCAAACTCAACATTATCAAAAACAGTAGAGGGAGAAAAATGGAATACTACGTTCAGACTGCTTTTATTAACTTCAATCGCGTTGTGGTTTGTTAGTTCGCAATTAGCATTTATAACAGTCATTCTAGCAATCATAGCTTATGGAGTATATCAGGGTACACCAGCAGCAAAAGCCCTAGCTGCAAAGCGACAACTAGAAGCTGAACAAAAAGCTGAAGAGGAAAAATTAAAAATTTTAAAACAACAAGAAGTACAAAAAACGTTAAAAAATAATGCAAAAATCGAAATCAAAAACTTACAAACAAATTCATCTTATGTTGTCATAAACGAATTTTTCAAAGTGAATGCTAGACTAAGTGTAGGTGTCAACTATATGGACTTGCCTAGTGTTATAGCTTCAGCGAAATTAGCAACTCAGCAGTTTGAAAAATCAAAAGATTATAATGTATGTCCTTACTTAAGTGAATTAATAAAGAAAAATATGTTTTATTATGAGCTATCTTTTGAATGCTTTCAAAGAAAGTTTTACAATAGAATATTGAATAATGATTTGGAGCAAATAATTATAAATTTATTTCCTGAATTAAAATCAAAAACTATTTTTAATAACTTTGATACTATAGTCCAAACAATTTGGATGGAAGCTTCACAATGTTCTGATGAGATTCAGGCAATTATAGAAGACAACCAAAATAATGGCGAGGAGGCTAAGTAAATTATCAGTAAAAGACTACTTTTTCTAATCTTATACCAATTAAAAATGAATCTGCATATAATGGGGAGAAGCAAACTAGGTAAGTTAACAGAACCATGAGCCGCCCATTTAAAATTGCGATCGCCGAGAGCGAAGAGGAACTGAAAAAACGCCTACAAACAGTGTCTT